>NZ_JAAGNB010000759.1:0-2104 GCF_010550475.1 Amycolatopsis sp. SID8362 | reverse complement strand
GCAGGAGCGCGCGCCGGGGGACGCGTACCCGGTGCCGCCGAGGGTGACGTCGCCCGCCGCGACGGCCGCGGCGACCGTGCACTGCGGGCTCAGCGGGCCGACTTCGCTGTCGCCCTCGCGGCGCACCAGCGGCAGCGACTCCTGCAGCGTCCGCGTTCCCGGCGTCACCAGCACGACGTCGGCGGAGCGCTCCCGCAGCGTTTCGAGCCGCTTCGCCGGCACTAGGTCGGGCTGGGTGACGAGCAGCGTCGCGTTCTCGCCGGCCACGTCGTCCGCTTCGGCCATCGTGTGCGCGGTCCGGATGTCCACGCCCTGGTCGCGCAGGAGCTTCGCGAGCGCGTGCGCGCCGCCGGGTTCGTAGGAGCCGGGTTCGAGCGCGCCGTGCGTCTGCTCGCCGCGGCCGAGCAAGAGCAGGGCACCCGCGGCGAAGATCAGCACGACGAGGGCGAGCGGGATCCGGGCACCGCGCCAGATCCGGCGCAAGTCCGGCGAAACGGAGGTGCTCATACGGCGACCGGCCGCTCACGGCGGCACTGCTCGTCCAGCTCGGTCAACGTGCGGTACGCCGCTTCGGTGCCTGCGCGGCCGCCGTAGTGGACGTCGTCGAAGAGCCGCGCGCCTTGCTGCAGTGCGTCGGCCACGTTGGGGAGCAGGACACCGGCCTCGGCGGCGGCTTCGTCCGCCGTCCGGCCGGAGCGGGTGTCGAGCAGCGCGCGCTCCTCCAGCGCCCGCACGACGGCTCGGAAGCGGTCGCGCACGGCGTCGTCGTACCGGCCGGCCGCGGCGGCTTCGGCGGCCGTGCGGCGGTAGTCGGCGGCGTTCTTCCGCTGCCCGCCGAAGACGACCCGGTCGGCGCGGGCGGTGCGGGCGACCTTGCCGGTGCGCAGCCGGACCACGACGACGAGCACGATCAGCAGCGCGATGACCAGCAGCAGCCCCAAGGGGCCGCCCGGGACCACCGACGACATGCCCCGCAGCAGCTTCTCCACCTGCTCGCCGAGCCACTGCCCGACCTGCTGCAGGAAACCGGGCTGCGCGTCGCGGTACTTCGGGTCCGAAAGCTCCTCCGCGGCGGCGCGGCGGGCCGGGTCCCGGTCGATGTCGACCGGGACGTCCGTGAAGAACAGCGTCACCACGCCTGCGGGGGCTGGACCCCGGCCGCGCGCGCCAGCTCGATGTCCATGCCTTCGCGGCGCATCCGCTGGTCGAGGTAGACGATCGCGGTGACCAGCGCGACGAACGGGATGGCGATCGTGCCGGAGACGATCTGCCCGGCGGACTGCAGCAGCAGCTCGCCGGTGCCCGGCACGGACACCTTGCCCGGGTTGAGGAACCCGTCGAACACTCCGGTGCCGAGCGCGAACGGCAGCTGGATGATGTTCTCGAAGAACGACTCGATGATCCGCGCCAGCACGAGGATGCCGAGCACCCGCCAGAACGCGCCGCTCACCAGCTTGACCGACCGGGCGAACGCCTCGCGGAACGTGCCGCGCTCGAGCACCAGCGCCGGCGACGCCAGCGCCCAGAACACCCAGGCGAGCACGCCGGGGATGATGCAGAGCATGAGGCCGATCGTGCTGGTCAGCGCGTAGACGAAGGCCACGCCGAGCAGCGGCGGCAGCCGCGGCTGCACCTCGCGCCACACGATGCCGAAGGTGACCTCGCGGCCCAGCGCGGCGCGGCCCACGACCGCGGCCATCAGGCCGGTGGTGACCGTCATCAGCAGCGCGGAGATCAACGACGCCGGCAGCGCCACGATCAGGAGGTCGCCGAAGGTGCCGAAGAGGGCGTTGCGGAGTTCCTCGTCGGTCGCGCCCGGCCCGAGTGAGGCCGTCGAGGTCAGGCTTTCGAGGTCCGCGTACAGGAACTTCTGCGCGACGAAGGTCAGCGCGGCGCTGATCACCGCGACCACCGCGCCGATGCCCAGCACGAGCAGCGGGTTGCGGCGCAGCGTCGTGATCGCGCCGTCGAGGACGTCGCCGATGTTCAGCGGCCGGAGCGCGATCACGCCCGGTTTGCCCAGCCCGTGCGGGTTCCAGCGCGGCTGCGGCGCCTGCCACGCGGGTGCCTGTTGCCAGCCCGGCGGCGGCGACGGCGGGGCGGG
>NZ_JAAGNB010000708.1:0-2243 GCF_010550475.1 Amycolatopsis sp. SID8362 | reverse complement strand
GACATGAATGAGTCATTCACGTCGTCCCGTGCCCCGGCACCGGCCGCAGGGGCGCGACTACCCTCGCGGCGGTGAGAACGTTGTGGGTGCCCGCCGCCGGCTGCGGGGTGCTCGCCCTGCTGCTCGGCCTGCCCTTCGCGGGCGGCACCGCCCCGGGCGCCGTCGACGCGACCGCCGCCGGCGCCGTCGCGCACCTGAGTCCCGGGGTCGTGCGGGCGCTCGTGCTCCCCACCGAGCCCTACGTCGTCCTGGCGCTCGGCGTGCTCGCCGTCGTCCTCTGCCTCCGCGCCGGACGGCGTCTGGAAGCCGCGCTCGCGGTCGGCGTCCCCGTGCTGGCCATCCTGCTGACGAGCTGGCTGCTGAAACCCCTCTACGACCGCTGGAAGAACGGCACCCTCGTCTACCCGAGCGGCCACACCGTGAGCCTGGTGGCCGTCCTGACCGTGCTCGTGCTCGTCACGCGCAAGGCGGTCGTGGCCGTGCTGTCCGCGCTCGCGCTGCTGGCGGCCGCCGCCGGGCTGGTCGGGATGGGGTACCACTACCTGACCGACGTCGTGGGCGGGACGCTCTTCGCCGTGTCCGTGGTGCTGTTCAGCTGGCCGGCGCCGCGTCGCGTGCCAGTGCCGTCAGGCGGCTGACCGCGCGCAGGTACTTCTTGCGGTAGCCGCCGTTCACCATCTCCTCGGTGAACAGCGACGGCAGCGGCTCGCCGGACACGACCACCGGGATCGCGCGGTCGTAGAGCCGGTCGGCGAACGCCACGAGCCGCAGGGCCACGTTCTGGTCCGGCGCCGGGTGGACGCCGCGCAGGTGCACGCGCGTGACGCCGTCCAGCAGCCGCCCGTAGCGGGAGGGGTGCAGGGAAGCCAGGTGCTCGCACAGCGCGTCGAAGTCGTCCACAGTGGACCCTTCGTGCGCGGCCGCGGACGCCGCCAGTTCCTCCGGGGTGACGGGCGGCGGTGCGTCCGGCAGGCCGCGGTGGCGGTAGTCCGGGCCGTCGACGCGCACCACGCCGAACCGGGCCGACAGCGTCTGGATCTCGCGCAGGAAGTCCTCCGCGGCGAACCGGCCTTCGCCCAGCTTCTCCGGCAGGGTGTTCGACGTCGCGGCGATGTGGACCCCCGCGTCCATCAGCTCCTGCAGCAGCCGCGTGACCAGCGTGGTGTCGCCCGGGTCGTCCAGCTCGAACTCGTCGATCGCCAGGATCCGGTGCTCCGACAGCCGCCGCACGGCTTCGGCGAAGCCCAGCGCGCCGACCAGGTGGGTCAGCTCGACGAAGGTCCCGTACGCCTTGGGCGAGGGCGCCGCGTGCCACGCCGAAGCCAGCAGGTGGGTCTTGCCGACGCCGAAGCCGCCGTCGAGGTAGAGGCCCATCGGCCCGCTCGGCTCGGCCGAGCCACCGAAGAGCTTGAAGCGCTTCTTCTCCTTGCGCGCCCCCACCTTCGCGGCGAACGCCGAGCACGCCTCGACCGCGGCGGCCTGGCTGGGCTCGTCCGGGTTGGGGAGGTAGGTCTCGAACCGGACGGCGTCGAAGCGCGGCGGCGGCACCAGCGCGCCGATCAGCTCGTCGGCGGACAGCTCGGGACGGCGGCCGGTGAGGTGCGCGGGCATGGTCGCAGACCCTATCCGCCGCCTTCCCCCGTCCGGGCGGCCGTGTGCCCCGGTAGAGACGTGCTTCACGCCCGTGCTGGGATTGGTCCCGTGCGGAGTGTGTGGCCCCTCTCGACGGGCGAGCTGACCGGGGAAGACCTCGAAGGGATCTACGCCTACCCGGCGAACCTCGACCGGGCGTGGGTGCAGGTCAACTTCGTCGCGTCGGCCGACGGCGCCGTCGAGGTGGACACGACGTCGGCCGGGCTGTCCCACACCGCCGACCGGCGGGTCTTCCTGCTCGGCCGCGACCTCGCCGACGTCATCCTGGTCGGCGCCGGGACCGCCCGCGCCGAGGACTACCGCGGGGTCGTCGCGGGCCCGAAGCGCCTGGACCGCCGTCGCCGCCTCGGGTTCACCGGCGTCCCGCCGATCGCGGTGGTGACCCGGACCGCGGACCTCGACCCGGCTTCCCGGCTGTTCACCGAGACCGTGGTACCCCCGATCGTGGTCACCACGGAGTCCGCGGACACCGGGGCGCTCGAAGCCGCCGGTGCGTCGGTCCTGCGGGCGGGCACCGCCGACGTCGACCTGCCGCACGCGCTCGACCTGCTGGGCGAGCGGGGCCTGCGCCGGATCGCGTGCGAAGGCGG
>NZ_JAAGNB010000649.1:0-4076 GCF_010550475.1 Amycolatopsis sp. SID8362 | reverse complement strand
CGCCTGGGCGCACGACGTCGTGTACGACGCGAAGCCCGGCGAAGACGAACGCGCCAGCGCGGCCTGGGCCCGCGAAGCGCTCGACGGCGTCGCCGAAGCGCACGTCGCGCGGGTCGAAGGCCTGATCCTCGCCACGATCACGCACGACGCGCCGCCCGGCGACCACCTCGCGACCGCCCTGCTCGACGCCGACCTGGCCGTCCTCGGCGCGCCGCCGGACCGGTACGCGGCCTACGCGGAAGGCGTGCGCCAGGAGTACGCGAAGTACCCCGACGACGTCTGGCGCGAAGGCCGCGCCGCGGTGCTGGAAGGGATGCTCGCGCGCGAGCTGTACCGCAGCGAAGCCGCGCGGGCACGCTGGGCGACCGCGGCGGAAAAGAACCTCACGGCCGAGCTGACCCACTGGCGCGGCGGGCGGACCGATCACCGATGATGGTCCCTCGTGACCACCCCACTCCACCTGCACGAAGAGATCGCCTCGGCGCTGCGTGACGGGCACCCCGTCGTCGCGCTGGAGAGCACCATCCTGTCCCACGGCCTGCCCCCGGGCCGCAACCTCGACGTCGCCCGCCGCCTCGAGCGCGTGGTGCGCGACGGCGGGGCCGTCCCGGCCACGATCGCGGTGCTCGACGGCCGGGTCGTCGTCGGCCTCTCCCCCGCCGAGCTGGAGCGGGTCTGCGCGCCGGACGCCGGGCTGGACAAGCTGTCGCTGCGCGACCTCGGCCCCGCTGTCGGCCTCGGCCGCTCGGGCGCGACGACCGTGGCGAGCACGTCGGCGCTGGCCGCCGCCGCGGGCATCGGGATGTTCGCCACCGGCGGGCTCGGCGGCGTGCACGTCGGCGCCGCGCAGTCGTGGGACGTCTCGGCGGACCTCGGCGTGCTGGCGAAGGTGCCGACCGTGGTCGTCTGCTCCGGCGTGAAGTCGGTGCTCGACATCCCGGCCACCCTCGAGGTGCTGGAGACGAACTCCGTGCCGGTGCTGGGCTACCGCACCGACGACTTCCCGGCGTTCTACCTGCGCTCGTCCGGGCACGCCGTCGGCTGGCGGGTCGACGACGCAAAGCAGGCCGCCGCCGTGGTCGCCGCGCACCGCGCGTACGCGGATTCCGGTGTCCTGCTGGCGAACCCGATCCCCGAAGCGTCCGAAATGGACAAGGCGCTGCACGACCGGCTACTCGCCGAAGGCCTCGCGTTGGTCAACGAGCGGGGCGTGCACGGCGCCGACGTCACGCCGGTGCTGCTGGAGCACTTCCACACCGCCAGCGACGGCGTGAGCATCGACGCGAACGAAGCGCTCGTGCTCAACAACGCGAAGCTGGCCGCCGAAGTCGCGGTGGCGCTGGCATGACCGGGATCGTGGTGGTCGGCGACGCGGCCCTCGACGTGATCGCCCGGCACGACAAGCCGTTGCCGCACGGCGGCGACGCGCGCGCGAAGATCCGCTTCACCGGCGGCGGCTCGGGCGCCAACACGGCGTTGTGGCTGCGGCACCTCGGCGCGGAGACGACGCTGCTCGCGCGGATCGGGAACGACCCGGGCGGCCGGCTGATCCGCGCGGAGCTGGAGGCGGCGGGCGTGCGGTGCGCGTTCGCCGTCGACGACGAGGCGCCGACGTGCTGCGTCGTGGTGATGGTCGACGGCTCGGGGCAGCGGAGCATGCTGGCCGACCGCGGCGCGAACCAGCGCTTCGCCCCCGAAGACGTCACCCCCGAGGCCCTGGCCGGGGCGAGCCACCTGCACCTGTCCGGGTACGTGCTGCTCGACCCGCCATCGCGGGCCGCCGGGCTCGCCGCGCTGGCGGCGGCTCGCGAAGCGGGCCTGACGACGTCGGTCGACCCGCAGGCGGCCGCGCACATCACCGACCCGGCGGCGTTCCTCGACGACGTCCGCGGCGTCGACCTGCTGATGCCGAACACCGAGGAGCTGGTCGCGCTGACCGGTTCGGCGGACCCGGTGTCGGCGAAGGAGCTGCTCGGCGCGGTCGGCGCGGTGGTCGTGACCGCCGGGCTGGACGGCGCCAGCTGGGTGAACCACGACGGCGTGACGAGCGTCCCGGCGGTCGAGGCGGAGTGCGTCGACTCCACCGGCGCGGGCGACGCGTTCGACGCGGGCGTGCTCACCGGCTGGCTCGCCGGCGAGTCCACTGTGGACGTCCTACGCCACGGCACCCGGCTGGGCGCCCTCGCCGTCGGCAAGGTCGGACCTCAACCGGCCTGAAGCCGCATCTTTCTCGCCGAAAGATGCGGCTCTGGCGGCCCGGAGCGCGGCTTTCGTCGGAGGGATGGGGCCTTCAGCCGTCGATGACGCGGTGGCTCGTGCCTTCGATCGCCTTCGCCTCGCGCTCGTACCGGCTGACCTTCTCGGCCTTGCGGGGCGGGCGGTCGTTGGCGATGAGCACCGCGATCCACGGCAGCGGGACCGAGATGGCGAGGAACCCCAGCGCCAGCCACCACGTGTGGTAGGTCAGCCCGGCGAGGATCAGGCACGGGATCCGGCACGCCATCATGATCACGTACTTGCGCTTGCGCGTCGCGAGCTGTTCTTCGTACGACCGTGCCGCCCCGGTGATCAGCACCGGGTCGGGGCCGCTGGCGGGCGTGGTCACTGCACCACCTCCGCCTCCATCGTCCCACTTGCCCCGGTCATCCGACACCTGGGTGGGACAACCGGCTCAGCGCGGCGACGACGAGGGTCTCGATGCCGGTGCGCAGGGTCGGGTGCAGCACCGGGGCGAAGCGCGGCGAGTGGTTGGACGGGACGTCGCGCTCGAACCGGCCCTCGGTCATCGCCGTGATCACCGTCTCCGGGTCGAAGCCGCCGACCAGCCAGAACACCGAGGGCGCGCCGGCCGCCCGGCCGAACTCGCTGAAGTCCTCGCTGCCGGTGACCAGCGGGGCGGGCAGGACGACGTCGGCGCCGAAACGGGCGCGGAAGGCCTCGGTGAGGGCGTCGTTGGCGGCCTCGTCGTTCTCGGTGATCGGGTACGAGCCGGACCGGACGATCTCCGGCGGCTTCGGCGCCCCGGCCGTGGCCGCCTCGCCGTTGACGATCCGCTCGACCGCGGCCAGCACCCGCTCGCGGACGGCCTGGTCGAAGGACCGGACGTTGACCTCCAGGACGGCGTCGTCGGCGATCACGTTGCTCGCGGTGCCCACGTGCAGCGAGCCGACCGTGACCACCGCGGAGTCGGTGGCGGCGATCTCCCGGGACACGATCGTCTGCAGCTTGAGCACCACGGACGCGGCCAGTACCGCCGGGTCGACGGTGGTCTCCGGGCGCGAGCCGTGCCCGCCGCGGCCGTGCAGGGTGATGCGCAGCGTGTCGGTCGCGGCCATGATCACGCCGGGCCGGGTGAGCACCCAGCCCGCCGGGCCGGGCACCAGGTGCTGGCCGAACACGACGTCCGGCTTCCCGGCGACGTCGAACAGGCCGTCACGCACCATCGCCGACGCGCCGCCCGCGCTCTCCTCGCCGGGCTGGAACACCACCAGCAGCGTGCCCGACCACGTGTCTCGCCCCTTCGCCAGCAGCGCGGCGGCGCCGGAGAGCCAGGTCGCGTGCATGTCGTGCCCGCACGCGTGCATGACCGGGACGTCCTTGCCGTGCTCGTCGGTGCCGCGGGCGGTGCTGGCGTAGGACAGCCCGGTCTTCTCCTCGACCGGCAGCGCGTCGATGTCGGCCCGCAGCTGCACCGTGGGTCCCTCGCCGTTGCGCAGCACGCCCAGCACGCCGGTGCCGGCGATGCCGGTGTGCACCTCGTAGCCGTCGCGCTCCAGCCGCCGGGCCAGCTCGGCCGCCGTCCGGGTCTCGGCGAACGAGAGCTCCGGGTGGCGGTGCAGGTCGATGTACAGCGCTTCGAGCTCGGGCAGCGCCGCGTCGAGCGGGGCGAGGACGTGTTCAAGGGTCACGGGGGCCATCGTGGCAGCATTACCCACCGTGAGCACGCGAAGCGTACTGCCCGACCTGTCCGACGACGTCTGCGCGCGGCTGCGCGAAGCCTTCCGCCGCACCTCCTACGACGCCGACGGCGTGGTGGCCGCCCTCGGCGGCGCCGCGCACGCCGCGCTGGGCCGCGG
>NZ_JAAGNB010000598.1:0-6125 GCF_010550475.1 Amycolatopsis sp. SID8362 | reverse complement strand
CCGGAGCCCGCAGCTGTCGGCGGGCCAGAGCTGGAGCTACACGTTCCGGCAGCCGGGCACCTACGCCTACTACTGCTCGGTGCACCCCGACATGCGGGCGTCGGTGACGGTCCTGCCCGCGGCCACGACCGCCCCGCCGAAACCGGCGAGCACGCCGGTGGCCACGAAACCCGCTCCGGCCCGGACCACCGCGACCGCCCCCACATCCGCCGCCGCAGCCCCGGCGGCCACGACTTCCCCGTCCACCACCCCGACCGCCGCGGCCCCCGCGCCGGAGCAGCCCGCCGTCCAGCAGGCGAGCGCGACGGCGTCACCGACCTTGGACCCGATGCTGCTGGTGGCCGGGCTGGTCACCGGGATCGCGGTGCTGTGCCTGCTCCTGCTCGGCTCGCGGCGGGCGTGAATTCCTGTCCGGAACCTGTCCGGCAAAGGACTGGACCAACCGGTTTTCCCTGTTTACAAAGGAAAGGCATCGCCCTTCAGCGCGGAAGGTGACCGATGAACCTCCTGGCTCCCCTGCTCACCATCATCCTGGCCGCCACCCCGGCCCCGACCCCGTCGCCGGTCGCCCCGCTGGCGGTGATCTGCGACAAGTACTGCGACGCCCGGGATCCCGCTCTCTCCCCGGGCGATCGCGAAGGCGCCTCGGCCAGCATCAGCGGACGCCGGCTCTCGCTGCACCTCGACGACGCCGACGACATGGGCTGGGCGGCGATCACCGGCGGCGCGCCCGGCGACCACGTCTGGCTGGACCGCTCGTTCGACGCCGGCCGCACGTGGGCGTCGGGCAGCAAGCTGGGCGACACCGCCACGCCGTCGGGCTCGACGGGCTGGCGGACGCTGATGTACAACGCCGACGACTGGAACAACCGCGGTGTCGGCCTGCTGCGCGCCTGCGGCCAGCCCGCCGGCTCGGGCAGCATCGCCTGCACCGGCTGGGCGCGCCCGACGTGGAACGCGTGGGACCGCCGCACCGCGGCCGCCACCGCGCTGATGGAGCGGTACAACCTCGGCACCGGCCTGTTCGACACCACCGGCTGGTGGAACTCGGCCAACGCGCTGACCGCGATCATCGACAACGCCCGGATCAGCGGCATGGGCAGCTACCGGTACGCGATCGACACGACGTACACGAAGAACCTCGCGGCGCAGGGCGGCCAGTTCCGCAACGACTACCTCGACGACACCGGCTGGTGGGGCCTCGCGTGGGTCGACGCCTACGACCTGACCGGCGACGGCAAGTACCTCAACACCGCCCGCGCCGACGCGGACCACATGTACGCCTACTGGGACGGCGTCTGCGACGGCGGGGTCTGGTGGAGCACCAGCCGCACCTACAAGAACGCGATCCCGAACTCGCTCTACATCCAGCTGAACGCGGCCCTCCACAACCGCATCCCGGGCGACACGGCGTACCTGGCCCGCGCCCGCGCGGGGTGGGCGTGGTTCTCGGGCAGCGGGATGATCAACGGCTCGAACCTCGTCAACGACGGCCTGACGTCGTCCTGCGCGAACAACGGCCAGCCGACCTGGACGTACAACCAGGGCGTCCCGCTGGCGGCGCTGACGGAACTGTCCCGCGCGACCGGCGACACGACGCTGCTGACGAAAGCCCGCACGCTGGCGAACGCGTCGACGACGAACGGCTCCCTCAACCCGGGCGGCATCCTCCGCGACCCGGGCGAGACGGCCGGTGGCGGCGGCGCGGACGGCCCGACGTTCAAGGGCGTGTACGTCCGCGACCTGGCGGTGCTGAACGCGGCGCTTTCGGACCACCCGTACACGGGATACCTGCAGCGCCAGGCGAACTCGGCGTACGCGAACGACCGGAACAGCGCCGAGGCGTACGGGCTGCTGTGGGCGGGCCCGTTCGACCAGGCTGACGCGGCACGGCAGCAGAGCGCCGTGGACCTGATGAACGCGGCCCCATGATCGTTCCGCCCCAGCCCGAGGTGGAGTTTCGCTGTCGGTCCGGACGTCATGAACGACCCGTTCATGACGTCCGGTGACAGGGCCCCGGCAAAGTCGGGCAGCGCGGCCGATCCGCCCCTCCGCGATGTCGTGAAAGGGTCGTTCATCTCGCCAGACGACATGAACGACCCTTTCACGACATCCCCGCGACGCCGGGCAGACCACGCGGCCGGCCTGCTACGGGTCACCTGCTCGGCGGCGCGACTTTGCCGGGACCCTGACGTCCGGTGAGGTGAACGACTCGTTCATGTCGTCGGAAGACAGGGCGCCGGCAAACTCGCGCGCCGGGTGGCCCGCGGTGTCTTGAATGAGTCATTCAGGACCTCCGAAGACCTGAATGACTCATTCAAGACGTTGGCGAAGCCGCTGCCGAGCGCGAGCCGCCGCAGTTTGCCGGACCTCGGCCCGGGACGTAGTGAACGACCCTTTCACCTCGTCCGACGACGTGAATGACTCATTCATGTCGTCGGACGACATGAATGAGTCATTCACTACGCGCGGGCTGGCGTTGCCACGCCCCGGCACCAGCGGCCGCCCGGGCGAGTCCGCCCCGCCCGGCCCGGCCTCAGAACGTCTTCTCCAGCCGCCCCGCCAGCAGCTTGATGAACCGCGACGGGTCCGCCAGCTCGCCACCCTCCGCGAGCAGCGCCATGCCGTACAGCAGCTCCGCCGTCTCGGCCAGCCCCTCGTCCTCCGGCCGCGCCGCGTGCGCTTCCCGCAACCCCGTCACCAAGCCGTGCTCCGGGTTCAGCTCCAGGATGCGCTTGATCGGCGGCAGCTCCTGCCCCATCGCGCGGTACATCTTCTCGAGCGTCGGCGTCAGGTCGTGGGTGTCCCCGACGATGCAGGCCGGCGATGTCGTCAGCCGCGACGAGAGCCGGACCTCCTTGACGTCCTCGCCCAGTGCGGTGCCCATCCACGACAGCAGGCTCTCGAAGTCCTTGTTCTGCTGCTCGCGGGCGACCTCGGTGGCCTTCTTGTCCTCGTCCGACTCCAGGTCGACCTGGCCCTTGGCGATCGACTGGAACTGCTTACCGTCGAAGCCCGGCACCGAGTCGACCCACATCTCGTCGATCGGGTCGGTCAGGACCAGCACCTCGAAGCCCTTCGCCCGGAAGGCCTCCATGTGCGGCGAGTTCTCGATCGCGGACCGCGATTCGCCGGTCATGAAGTAGATGTGCTCCTGGCCGTCCTTCATCCGCTCGACGTACTCGCGCAGCGAGGTCGGCTTCTCCGCGTCGTGCGTCGAGGCGAACGACGAGATCTCGAGGATGGCCTCGCGGTTCTCGAAGTCGTCGAGCAGGCCCTCCTTGACCGCCCGGCCGAACTCGCGCCAGAACGTCGCGTACTTCTCGGCGTCGGCGGTCATCATCGTCTTGACCGTCGAGAGCACCTTCTTCACCAGGCGGCGGCGGATCAGCTGGATCTGCCGGTCCTGCTGCAGGATCTCGCGCGACACGTTGAGCGAGAGGTCCTGCGCGTCGACGACGCCCTTGACGAACCGCAGGTACTCGGGCACGAGCGACTCGCAGTCGTCCATGATGAAGACGCGCTTCACGTACAGCTGGACGCCGCGCTTGCGCTCGCGCAGGAACAGGTCCATCGGCGCGTGCGACGGCAGGAACAGCAGCGCCTGGTACTCGAACGTCCCCTCGGCCTGCAGCCGGATCGTCTCCAGCGGGTCCTGCCAGTCGTGGCTGACGTGTTTGTAGAACTCGTGGTACTCGTCCTCGGTGACTTCGGCCGACGACCGCGCCCACAGCGCCTTCATCGAGTTGACGGTCTCCGGCGCGGCGTCCTCGCCCTCGCCGGTCATCCGGATGGGCCAGGTGATGAAGTCCGAGTACTTCTTCACGATCTCCCGGATCTTCGCCGGGGACGTGTAGTCGTACAGGTGGTCCTCGGCGTCCTCGGGCTTGAGGTGCAGCGTGACCGCGGTGCCCTGGGGCGCGTCCTCGACCTCCTGGATCGTGTACGTGCCCTCGCCGGTCGACTCCCAGCGGACGCCCTCGGTGGTGCCCGCCTTGCGCGTCACCAGCGTGACCTTGTCCGCGACCATGAAGCTGGCGTAGAACCCGACGCCGAACTGGCCGATCAGGTCCTGCGACGCCGCCGCGTCCTTCGCCTCCTTCAGCTTGGTCAGGAAGTCGGCGGTGCCCGACTTGGCGATCGTGCCGATGAGGGCGACGACCTCCTCGCGGGTCATCCCGATGCCGTTGTCGCGCACCGTCAGCGTCCGGGCGGCCGGGTCCGTCTCGAGCGCGATGTGCAGGTCGGACGTGTCCGCCTCGAGGTCCTTGTCGCGGTACGACTCCAGCCGCAGCTTGTCGAGCGCGTCGGAGGCGTTGGACACGAGCTCGCGCAGGAACGTGTCCTTGTTCGAGTAGATCGAATGGATCATCAGCTGGAGCAGCTGACGCGCTTCCGACTGGAACTCGAGCGTCTCGATCGGGGTGGTCACTTCCGGTCCTTTCCGGTTTCTCGGCCGAAGGGTGGGTCGATCCTACCGAGCCCGGCCGCGCACTTTATGAACGCAATGTAGGAGGGCCCGCGACCTGGTGTGATGCTGGCCACGCCCCGCTGCCGATCAAGGAGGATCGAGTGCCCGGACGCCTTCCCCGGTGGGCCGCCGCGTTCGCCGCGGCCTGTGCCCTGACCACCGCCTTCGCCGCTCCCGCCGCCGCGGCGGGCGTCGCCGACCACCCCGTCCGCACCACCGGCTGCGGGCGCGCCCCGGGCCTCCCTGCCGGCGCGACGACGACCCGGCACGTCGTCTCGGGCGGCCTGGACCGCGAATACACCGTCCACCTGCCCGCGCACTACGACCCGCACCGGCCGTACCCGCTCCTGCTGTCGTTCCACGGGCACAAGCGGACATCGGAGTACCAGGAGCAGCTGTCCGGCTTCTCGGCGCTGGACGCGATCTCGGTGTACCCCCAGGGCCTGATCGGCACGGACGGCGAGTCGGCTTGGACCGGGGCGCCGTACTCGGCCGCCGCCGACGACGTCCTCTTCACGAGCGACCTGCTGAACTCGCTGCAGCGCACGCTGTGCGTCGACGCCGGCCGGATCTACGCGGCGGGCAAGTCCAACGGCGGCGGGTTCGTCGGCGTGCTGGCGTGCCGCCTGCCGAGCCGGATCGCGGCGTTCGCCCCGGTGTCGGGCGCGTTCTACCCGCAGGGCGGCGCGTGCGACCCGAGCCGCCCGGCGCCGGTGCTGGACTTCCACGGCACCGCCGACACGACGATCCCGTACACCGGCAACCCGGCCAAGGGCCTGCCCGCCATCCCGGACTGGCTGGCCGCATGGTCCACAAGGGACGGTTGCCGTCCGACGCCGGTCTCGTGGACGCCGGTGCCCGGAGTGGTGGCGCAGAGGTGGCTCGGCTGCGCGCTCGAGCACTACCGCGTGGAAGGCGCGGGGCACGTCTGGCCGAGCACCCAGCCGAACAACGATTCCGCGACGCCGACGGTGATCGACGCGACGCCGGTCATCTGGCGGTTCTTCCGCGCGCATCCCCTGCGGTGAAACACGATTGACGCACCTCTTTCCCCTCGGCGACGATTTTGCCGAGAGGAAAGAGGTGCATGGTGAAGGTGCTCGTCCTGAACGCCGGTTACGAACCGCTGCAGACCGTTTCGGTGCCGCACGCGATCCGCATGCTGGTGCGGCGCGTGGCGGAGATCCACGAGGCCGAAGACGGTCTCGCGTACGGCTTGTTCCCGCGCCCGAAGATCGTGCGGTTGCTGCGCTACGTAGTGATGAAGTGGCGATATACGCAGCCGCCCCGCTGGTCCCGCCGCGGCGTCCTCACCCGCGACGCCCACCGCTGCGCGTACTGCGGTGCCCGCGCCACGACGATCGACCACGTGGTGCCGTTGAGTCGTGGCGGTGAGCGGACGTCGTGGCTGAACACGGTCGCCGCGTGCGGTGGCACGGCCCGCAGCTGCAACGCGCGGAAGGCGGACAAGCTGCCGGCGGAGGCCGGGATGAAGCTGAGGTTCACGCCGTATGTACCGGCGTGGGACCAGCTGCACCGCCCGGGCGCGTGAGCCCGCGGCCCGCTCGCTGCTTCGGCGGCGGGCGGGCCCCGGCTCATGGCTCGCTTTCGGCGCAGCCGGGCCTGCTCTCGGCGATGCACTCCCACCGCCCGA
>NZ_JAAGNB010000555.1:0-1083 GCF_010550475.1 Amycolatopsis sp. SID8362 | reverse complement strand
CCCGATCCCGGCCGGCGGCCCGGCCGCGGTGGCAGCGGCCCTGATGGCCGAGCACGGCGAGCCCGGGACCGCGGACGCGCGCGAACCGGAGGTTGGTCGTGCTGCGGCCGAGAGCGATGGGCAGGTCGCGGTCACTGGAATCGACACCCTCGAACCCACCGCAACCGGCGTCCTCCCCCGCCACGGCGTAGGAGCCGAAGCGGCCCTCGAAGAGCTGAGCCGCCTGCTCGCCGCGGGCTCCGCCGACCCCGCCGACCCGGCCTGCGCCGCCCACCTGCACTGCCCGCCGCTCGCCGTCTCCGTGGCCGCCGATGTCGTCGCCAGTGCGCTCAACCCCTCCATGGACTCCTGGGACCAGGCGCCCGTCGCCAGCGAACTCGAGCGCGAATTCACCACCGGAATCGCCCGGTTGTGTTACCCCGACGCACCCCGTCCGGACGCCGTCGTGACCACCGGCGGGACCGAATCGAACCTGCTCGGCCTGCTCCTCGCCCGCGAAACCGGCATCGTCCAGGCCGTCTGCGGGGCCAACGCCCACCACAGCGTCGCGCGCGCGGCCTGGTTGCTCGGCCTGCCCGCGCCGGTCGTCGTGCCGTGCGAAGGCGATCGCATGCTGCCCGGCGCGCTCGCCGAGGTCGCCGGGCCGGGCACCGTCGTCGTCGCCACCGCCGGGACCACCAACACCGGCACCCTCGACCCGCTCCCCGCGATCGCCGAAATCTGCCGTCGCCAGGGGGCGCGGCTGCACGTCGACGCCGCCTACGGGGGCACGGCGCTCTGCAGCGACGCGCTCAAGGGCAAGCTCGCCGGGCTCGAGCTGGCCGACTCCGTGGCTCTCGACTTGCACAAGTTCGGCTGGCAGCCGGTCGCCGCCGGGCTGTTCGCCGCGCGGGAAGCCGCCGATCTCGCCGCGCTGACCGTGCGGGCCGAGTACCTCAACGCCGACGACGACACCGAGGCCGGGCTGCCGGACCTGCTCGGCCGGTCGATCCGGACGTCGCGGCGGCCGGACGCCTTCCGGATGGCCGTCACCGTGCGCGCGCTGGGGACCGCGGGGCTCGGCGCGCTCGTCGAACGCTGCTG
>NZ_JAAGNB010000512.1:0-826 GCF_010550475.1 Amycolatopsis sp. SID8362 | reverse complement strand
GCGGGGGCGCTTCGTCCAGGCAGCCGGCCGCGTCGCCGCTCACCAGCACCGGCCCGGTCGCGACCTCGACCGCCGGGCCCGAGCCGTCGCGCGGCAGCCGGTAGGTGACGCTGCGCTGCCCGTCGCGGTTCGCCGTGGCGTAGATCGCGCCGGGTCCGAGCACGACCGACCCGTACGCACCGCCCGGCGGGAACCGCAGGCCCGGAACCGGCACGACCTTCCCGGTGGCCGGGTCCAGCGTGACGACCGAGTTGCCGCCGCGCGACGTCGTCGAGACGCCGTAGAGCAGCCCGTCCGCCGGGTCGTAGGCGAAGTCGTCGACGCCGACTGCCAGCGACACCGGCCGCAGCGGGGTCCGGTGCACCACCCGCAGGTAGTCCTGGGTCGCCGGGCTGATGTCCACTGTGTACAGATCGCTGTCCTGCCGGACGTACCAGCGGTTCCCGGCGATCGCGCCGGCGGTGGCGCCGGTGACCAGGCTCCACACCGGACGCGTCGCGCCCGCGCGGCCGATCACGCCCATGTCCGTGACGGTGCCCTGGCCGTCGATCCGGACCGCGTGCGCGCCGTGGTCGTACCGGCCGCCGCGGGTGCCGTCGGCGACGCCGTAGACGACCCCCTGCGCGGCGGAGTAGCCCATCGCGTTGATCCAGTACCCGGCCTGGGTCAGGCGTTTCGTGGCGCCGCCGGGCAGTTCGAGCAGCCGCAACGTCGTCGGGGCGCCGCCGCGTTCGTTCTCCGCCTGCAGGATCGTGCAGCGGTCCGGCGCCTCGGCCGCCTGCTGCCGGGACGGCGCGAGCCAGCCCGTCGCCGCGAGCAGCGCCGA
>NZ_JAAGNB010000462.1:0-1390 GCF_010550475.1 Amycolatopsis sp. SID8362 | reverse complement strand
CCACCGGCGGCGCGCCGACGCCGCCCAGCGCCGCTCCGGACCCCGGGAGCGACACCGGCAGGGACGCCACCGGGGACAGCCCGGCCAGCGACGGGCCCGCCGAACCGTCCTGGCCGGTCAGCCCGGGCACCGGGGGCACCGACGAATCACCGCCGCCGCCGACACCCACCGACTCGGCGAGGCCCTCCAGCTCGGTCAACGCGCTCATGCCGGCCTCCGCGGCCTTGACGAAGTCCGCCGGGGAGTTGCCCTCCGCCGCCGCCTTCGGGGTCGGCATCAGGTCGCCGGGGGACTGCAGGCCGGACGCCGCGACGACCTTCAGCATCGACACGTCGAACTGCCCGCCGAGCGCGTTCATCCGGAACGCCGACGCCTGCTGCGCCGCGATCTTGGCCGGCAGCGCCGTCAACGGGTTCAGATCCGCCGCGCAATAAGCCGCGTAGCACGCCATGACCTCCGTGTACGCCTCGGAAATCGACGAGGCGAGCGTGGTCAGCGTCTCGGCGGGCTGGGCCGCGTCGATCCGCTCACCCCACATCTTCAGCTCCGCCAGCGACCGCTGGGTCTTCTCCTCGTGCGCGCGGCCGGCGTCGTCCTGCCATTCCGGGGTGAGCCGGCCGACGCGGGTGTTCAGTTCGGTGCTGGCCGCGTCGATCCATTCGCGACACTCGGTCCACATCTTCGCCGCGTCCAGCAGCACCGAAACCTTGGCCTGCTCGGCCTGGACCATGTCCCGGTGCAGTTCGATCGGCAGCAGGTTGTAGGGCACGACCATGGGTGCTCTCCTCAGGCGGTTTTCTCGGACGACTGCGGGACCGTGCCCGCGGTCTTCTTGAACAGGTCGACGCCCTGCTTGATGACCTTGGTCGCCGACGTCGCGAGCGTCAGCGCGCTGGCGACGTCGGCCGCGGTGTAGCCCGCGGCGGCGGCCTTGACCTTCGTGCTGTCGGTGACCATGTCTTCGGTGACCTTCGTCAGCAGCGCGGCCATCGCCGCGGTGGCCGCCTTGTCGAGCACGGACATCGCGATGCCCTCGAACAGCCCGGTCAGGTTCGGCGGCGTGCCGAGCCGGGCCAGGGAAGGCGGCATCGCGGGCGCCGTGAGCTGCCCGGCGTACGCGCTCATCGCCTCGGTGTCGCCGTTGATCTGCTGTGCCGGCATTGCCCCTCCTCAGTGACCGGCGCGGTATCGCGGCGCGCCGTCGGTCTTGTCCACTTGCCACAGTTCTTCGTCGAGCAGCTGGACGGTGTCGTTCCCGGTGTCCCACTCCCGCTTGGGCGCGGGCGGTGGTGCCGCTTTCGAGCCCCGCCGCCCCGCTCGCCCGAGCAGGGCGACGCCGGGCGTGGCGGGAGGTTTGCGGGACCGCCCGGTGGCGGGGTGCTCGGCGTCC
>NZ_JAAGNB010000413.1:0-1950 GCF_010550475.1 Amycolatopsis sp. SID8362 | reverse complement strand
CGCCGCCGCCGAACTCGTGGAGTCGTTGCGCGACCGCGCCGAATCGGCCGGGCAGGACGCGGGGCTCGGGCAGGCCGCGCTGCTGCAGCGCGCGCAGCGCCGCGCCGACGACCTGCGGCGGCAGAACACCAAGTGGCAGAACCTGCTTTCGGACGAGATCACCGATCTGCTGTCCGACGCCGAGTACGACCTGCGCGAGCGGACGCGCAAGATCGTCAACACCATCGACCGCACCTTCGACGAGGGCGACCCGGCCAAGGTGTGGGACGAATTCGCGCCGTGGCTGGACAACGCGCTGGCCGAAGCCGTCGACGTCAACTACACCTGGCTCGCCGACCGCGCGGAGTGGATCGCGCAGGCGGTCGCCCAGTGCTTCGGCGCCCAGTATGATCGCGCGCTGCCGGACCTGCGGCTCGACGGCTCCGGTGTGGACGGTCTCGACGACGTCCGGCGCCCGAAGATCGAGAAGTTCAAGGTGGGGCAGCAGGCTTTCACCGGGTTGCGCGGGTCGTACGGCGGTGTGCTGATGTTCGGCCTGGTCACCAGCCTCGCCGGGCTGCCGCTGATCAACCCGGTCTCGATCGGCGCGGGTGCGGCGTTCGCCGCGAAGACGATCAAGGACGAAGGCGGGATGCGGCTGCAGCGCCGTCAGGCCGTCGCCAAGCAGGCGGCGCAGCGGCACGTCGACGACGTGTTCCTGCGCTTCAGCAAGGAATGCCGCGACTCGATCCGCGTCGTCCAGCGCCGGCTGCGCGACCACTTCACCGGGCTGGCCGAGGAACTCGCCGACGAGCTCACGCGCGAACGCGAGACGATCATGGCGGGCACCGCCGAAAGAGAGCGCCGGACCGTCCACATCAGACGCGAGATCGACCGGCTCGCCGGCCTGCACCAGCGCGCGGGCGAGCTGGGCACGATCGCCGGGCGGCAGCGGCGGGAGCTTTCGGCGTGACCCAGGACGTCCGTGATCTGGTGGCCGCCGCGGCCGGGCTCTACCGGGACGACCCGCGGGCTTCGGCGCTCCTGCACGACTGCCTGGACCGGTTGGACCAGCCGCTGCGCGTCGCGTTCACCGGCGCGCCGTCGTCGGGCAAGTCGACGCTCGCCGCGGCGCTCGGCGAATGGCCGACGCGCGCGCTGCGCGACCTAGTGCTCCTCGACGACCCCGGCCCGGCCGACGAAGTCCCGGACGCGACCGTCCGGCTGGTCCGCCACCTGGAGCCGGACGAGCTCGCGGCGGCGCACCCGCCGGGCGGCTCGCCGTTCGCGCGGCAGAGCGCGGTCAACTCGGTGCTGGTGCTGTCCCGGGCCGACGAGGTCGGCGCGGGCCGGATCGACGCGTTGCTGACCGCGAAGCAGCTCGCGCGCCGGGCGTGGCGCGAAGACCCGCTGTGCACGGGGTTCCTGGGCGTGATCGCGGTGGCCGGCCAGCTGGCCTACGGCGGCCGGTCGTTGCGCGACGACGAATTCGACCTGCTGGCCGCGTTCGCCGCCGTGCCGCGGGAAGAGCTGGAACGCCACGTGCTTTCGGTGGACTCGTTCACCGACCCGGCGTTCCCCGGCCCGATCCCGGTCGAGACGCGGCGGTCGCTGGTGGTGCGCTTCGGGATGTTCGGCGTCCGCCTGGCGCTGACGCTGATCCGCACCGGCTGCGACGACCGGCTCAAGCTGTCGGCGGAACTGGTGCGCCGCAGCGGGCTCGGCGAACTGCGCGACACCCTCGCGGGCTGTTTCGTGGCGCGGGCGGAGGCGTTGAAGGCCCGCACGGCGGTGATCCGCCTCGAAGGCCTGCTGGCGGCCCAGCCCCGCCCGGGCGGCGACCGCCTGGTGTCCCGCGTCGAGCGCTTCGCGGCGGCCGCCCACGACTTCCGCGAGCTACGCCTGATCGCCGACATCCGCGGCGGCCGCACAGCGCTGTCGGGCGACCCGGCGGAGGAGGCGGTCCGCCTG
>NZ_JAAGNB010000359.1:0-1361 GCF_010550475.1 Amycolatopsis sp. SID8362 | reverse complement strand
CGGCGAACGCGGCCAGGTCGGCCTGCGTGGCGTCGAGGGCGTCCAGGATCGCCTGGGCCTCCGGATCGGCGTGGACCAGTGGCCACAGTTCGGCCGCCTGAGCGTCGTCCAGTACCCCGGCGTGGAGGTCGGCGAGCACGTCGACAGACCAGGGCGGACCGACGGTCCCCCCGATCCCCCGGCTTTCGTCCGTCATCGTCCCTCCCCGCTACCCGGCTGACGCCCGGCCCGTTTGCTTTCGTGAGTTGGGACGTTCGCAATCGCATCGGGGTTCCGCAGGTGCCCGAGAACCTTCGCGAGTTTTCCGCGGCCTCGCGCGCACCGGCTCTTCACGGTGCCTTCGGCGATGCCCAGCAGCTTCGCCGTCTCGGCGACGGAGTAGCCCTCGACGTCGACGAGCACGATCGGGGCGCGCTGGTCCTCGGGCAGCTGCTCGAGGGCTTCGCGCACGAGCAGGCTGGTCTCCCGCTCGGCCATCGAGTCGCGCGGGGACGCCGGCTCGTTGAAGCCGGTCTCCGGCAGCGGCACGGTCGGGCGGGCCTGGCGGCGGCGGATCCGGTCGAGGCAGGCGTTCACCACGATCCGGTGCAGCCAGGTCGTGACCTGCGACTCCGCCCGGAACTTGTCGGCGGCCCGGAACGCCGAGATGAACGCGTCCTGCAACGCGTCGGCGGCCTCTTCGGGGTCGCGGACCGTGCGCAGGGCGACGGCCCACATGCGGTCGCGGTGCCGTTGGACGAGTTCGCTGAACGCATGGGGGTCCCCCGCGGCGTGAGCCGCTATCAGATCCGCATCCGTGGGAGCTGCAGCTGTCACCCGGCAGAGCCTACTGACCCTGTCGGGTGCGTCACCCCGCAGGCAGGAAGGTCAGGTCCGCGATTTCGGTCTGGAACTCCTCGTCGGCTCCACCCAGCTGGGTGATCCAGACGATGAAGTACTCACCCTGGGTCGGCTGGGCCAGCGGGATCGTGGTGTCGCCGTCCTTCAGATCGCCGTTTCCGACCACCTTCGTGTCGGCCAGATCGGGGTTCTTCTCGGTCGCCGAGCGGATCTCGACCTTGGTGCCCGCGGTGCCGCCGGACACCAGCACCTGGCTGAGGTTGATCGGGTCCTTGAAGGTGACGACCAGCCCGACGCCCGGCTTGATGGCCGGGAACTGCTGCTTGTACTGCTCGGTCCGCCACTGCGTCTCGGCCTTGCCGTCGATCGCGTACTTCGCCCGCGCGGCGTTGTCGCCCTTGCCCTCGGGGTTGTAGACGGCGATGGCCTGCGGCTTCACCGGCGCGCCGACGGTGGGCGACGGCGGCGGGGCCGGCTGGCTCGAGGCGGGCGGCTGCCCGGCGGGCTGGCTCGACGCCGGC
>NZ_JAAGNB010000319.1:0-1500 GCF_010550475.1 Amycolatopsis sp. SID8362 | reverse complement strand
AAGGCGCCGAGCCGGGGCGCGGAGTCGTGGTTGCCGGGCGTGACGATCAGCCGGGCCCCGGCCGCGCGGATCCGGGCGACGGCCGCGGTGGCCACCCGGACGGCCTCGGCGGAAGGCACCGCGCGGTCGTAGATGTCGCCTGCCACCAGGACGGCGTCGATCGCCTCGCCGGCCACGAGGTCGGCGAGGTGCCCGAGCACCGCTTCCTGTTCCGCGAGCAGATCGGCGCCGTGGAACGTGCGCCCGACGTGCCAGTCGGAGGTGTGCAGGAATCTCACGGGGGCCAAGGTACGACCCGGGTCCGACGAAAACCCGGAGGCTCGCCGCCGCCTCACTCGAACGTGTGTACTAACACGAGCGTGCCGGATCGGACACGCCCTGTGCGGAATCGATGTGTTCGCAGGTCAGCTACCCACAGCGACGGTTCGGGTGCGGTTTTTGTCGGTGGGGTCCGCCATGATGTCCCCGCGGTCCGATTCCGGCCGGAGGGAGGAGACGAAGTGGCGACAGTGCTGACCACCGCGGCGATCGTGCTGGCGGTTCTGCTGCTCGTCGCCGTCGCGGTGCTGTGGCGGCTGTACAACGACGGGATGCGCCGGGCGGACGCGGCGGCCCGGCTGGTGGCGGCCGAGCGCGCGAAGGCGGATCAGCAGCAGCTCGCGCTGCGGCGCTACGAGGTGGCGTTCGCGTCGATCAGCGGGCGCGGCGAGCTGGGCGAGCAGGTCCTGGTCGAGACGGCCCGCGCGCTCGGGCTGCGCGAAGACCTCCACTTCACGCTGCAGACGGACCTCGCGGGCGGCGGCGCGGCGAAACCGGACATGGTGCTGCGCGTGGGTGGCGGGCGCACGGTGCCGGTCGACGCGAAGGCGAGCATGGCGACGTGGTCGGAGGCGGTGGAGACCGACGACCCGGACGAGCGGATCGACGCGTTGCGCGCGCACGTGCGCCAGATCCGCTCCCGCGCGGCCGAGCTGGCGGGCAAGGGCTACCAGCGCTGGGCGGACGCGATCTACGGCACGATCATGTTCGTCCCCTCCGACGCGGCGGTGGTCGCGGCGCTGGACACGGACCCGGAGCTGCTGCGCTGGCTGATCGACCGCCGGGTGTTCCTGTGCGGCCCGACGGGCTTCGGCGTCCTGGCCTCGGCGGCCCTGTTCGCGGCGAGCGACCGGACCTTGGAGGCGGACGTCGAGCAGGTCCGGGCGGGGGCGGCGGCCGCCCACCGCGCGGCGGGTGGCGCGGTGGAGGCGCTGAACCTGTCGAGCACGCATCTCCAGCGGTTCCTGTCCGCCCGGCGGCGGGAGCTGGAGGCGCTGGAGACGTTCCGCTCGACGGTGGCGCCGTTGTCGGAGGCGTCGGGAAGCCCGGCGCCGGTGCCGACGGTGCGGAAGGGGGACGAACTGGCGGCCAGCTGAGACAGGGCGACATCCGGACGGCGACGCGAGTCACCGCACGCGGGCCCGTGGCAATCCGGCGCACGGCGAGCATGTTCGGCCCGGC
>NZ_JAAGNB010000259.1:0-1979 GCF_010550475.1 Amycolatopsis sp. SID8362 | reverse complement strand
CCGCGCGGCGCCCGGCGACCGCCCACCGCTCGGCCAGCTCGCGCAACACCGCCGGGCGTCCACGGGCCACATCCAGCACCGCGGCCTCCACCGAGGGCGGCAGCTCGCCCAGCACCTGCCGCACCAGCGTCGCCATCTCAACCGGCGGCAACGGCGCCAGCGGAATCCGGTGCCCCCGGGCCAGCGGCTCGTACGTGGTCGCGACCAGCAGCACCGGCAGCTCGCCGACCCGTCCGGTCATCTCCGCGAACCACCGCAGCGACCACTCGTCCGCCCACTGCAGATCATCGACCGCCAGCACCAGCGCCCGCTCACCGGCGAGCGCGGCGAACGTGTCGCACAACCGCCCGGCCGCGCCGTCACGATCCTCGAGGCAGACGCCTACCAGCTCACCGAACTCCGCGGGCGGCAGCAAAGCGGCCGCGAGCTGCGTCACCGCCCCGAACGGGATCCCGTCGGGCACACACGAAGCCAAAGCCGAACCCGCGCCGAGGACCCGCGAAAGGAGCACCGTCCGCCCGGTCCCCGCCGCGCCCGAGATCCCCGCCGTCGCGCCGTTTCCCCGCGCCAGTCCCGCGATCAGGTCGTCGAGCGCGCTCACCGCGCGTTCCCGGCCGACGAGACGCGAATCGTGCACGGGGTGACCTCCTCCGGCCGGTTGGTCTCGAACCGGACCGAGGCAGCCTAAGCCGCCTCAGCGGGGGTGACAGCGGGGCGAGCGCCGGAGGCGGGAGCTCTGCCCGCGCGGCCAGGATTCCCGGGCACACGCGGGCAATCCGCGACCAACCGTGACTCAGCGGTCGCGCAACGCTTCCGCCAGCTCGGCGCGGCCGCCGATGCCGAGTTTCCGGTAGACGCTCGTCAGGTGCACCTCGACCGTGCGCTGGGTGATGAACAACGACTCGGCGATCTCCCGGTTGGTCGCGCCCTCCGCGGCCCGCTCGGCGACCCGCCGCTCGCTGCCGCTCAGTGCGTCCGACGGCGAATCCGTGCCGTGGCGCATCCGGCCGCCCGCCTCGGCCAGCGCCGGCAGCGAAAGCCCGAGCTGCTGCTTGTCCCGGCTCCGCACGGAAAGGTCGATGGACCGGCGCAGCCGTTCCCGCGCGCCCTCGGCGTCGCCGCGCGCCAGCAGCCGCCTGCCGAGGAGGTATTCCGCCTTCGCCAGCTCCACTTTCGCGGGCGTGTCCGCCAGGAGCCCGGCCGCGGCGTGCAGCCGCTCGATCGCCGCGTCGCCGGTGGCGAGCACCCCGCGCGACGTCTCGAGCATGCCCAGTGCCCGGTTGGTGCCCCAGCGGCGGACCGCCGGTTCGACCTCGTCGAGCACGGCCTCCCCCTTGGCGGTCCGGCCGAGCCCGGCCAGCAGCTCCGCCGATTCGTACCACCACGGCGCCAGCACGGGGTTGCCGATCCCGTTGCCCGTCAGGCTTTCCCCGCACGTCCGCAGCACCGCGAGCGCTCCTTCGACATCGCCGAGCGCGGCCCTGGCGCGGGCTTTCGCGATCAGGGACCAGTGGTATTCGAGGGTGAAGTCCCCGAACCGGGGCCGCGCGATCGCGGCCAGCGTCTCCTCGGCCCCGGCCGGGTCGCCCTGGCGCACGAGCAGCGAGGCCAGCACGGTCTGCGGCATCGCCGTGCCCGGCGCCCAGCGCTCCTGCATGATGACGTCGAACGAGTACTGCGCGTCCGCCAGCGCGTCGGTGAGGTTGCCGCAGAACTGGTGGACGAGCGCGCGCGTGGTCGCGCCGAGGACGTAGGTCCAGCCCTGGCCGTGGCGCTGCGCGTGGTCGAGCACGCCGCCGAGCGCCGCCAGCGCGGGCTCGGGCCGGTCGGCGAGGTAGAGGGTGAGCACGGCGCCGAGCACGGCCCAGCCGCCCGGGGCGACGTCGCCGATGTGCAGCACCTGCGCGGCCTGGGCGACGACCTCGTCGGCGGGCCGGCCCTGCAGGGTGCCCAGCGACGAGAGCATGCCGAGCAGCTCG
>NZ_JAAGNB010000204.1:0-3004 GCF_010550475.1 Amycolatopsis sp. SID8362 | reverse complement strand
CTGCCCGTCCGGGAACCGCTCGCGGACGCGGTGCGCCCAGTGCAGCGCGAGCGCGGTCTTCCCGACGCCGGGGATGCCGTGCACGATCCAGACGTCGGAGGCGTAGGCGCCGGCCCGCGCGGCGAGCTGCCGGTCCAGCTGCGCCAGCTGCTCGGTCCGCCCGGCGAAACCCCGCACGTCCCGGGGCAGCTCGGCCGGCCGCGCCGGCACGACGACCTCGCCGACCGGCTCGTCGGCCTCGCCCTTGAGGACCTGCAGGTGCATCGCCCGCAGCCGCTCCCCGGGTTCGACGCCCAGCTCGGCGTCGAGGCGTTCGCGGGTCGCGGTGTAGACCTCCAGCGCCTCCGGCGTCCGGCCGGACCGCTGCAGCGCGAGCATCAGCTGTTCCTGCAGCCGTTCGCCGAAGGGGTATTCGTCGACGAAGTGGCGCAGCTCCCGCACCACGTGCGTGTGCCGGCCGGTGGCGAGCTCGGCGTCGAAGAGCACTTCGAGCGCGGTCATCCGCTGTTCGGCGAGGAGCTGGCCGCTGCGCCGCACGAGCACGTCGGTGACCCCGCCCAGCGGCGGTCCCTGCCAGAGTTCGAGGACCGCGCGCAGGCGCTCGACGCCCCGGCGCGGCTCGCCGCCCTCGATGAGCCGCCGGGCGTCCTTGGCGACGTCGTCGAAGAGCTCGGTGTCCAGTTCGCCGGGCCCGACCTCGATCAGGTACCCGGGTTCGCGGCGCACGATCACCTCGCGGCCGAGCAGCTTGCGCAGCTCCCAGACGCGCACCTGCAGCTGCCCGCGCGCGCTGGCCGGCGGGCGGTCTTCCCACAGCAGTTCGATCAGCTGGTCTTCGGAGACGACCTGGTTGGCGTTGAGCAGCAGCGCGGCCAGGACGGTCCGCTGCTTCGGGCCGCCGAGCCGGGCGGGCCCGTCGACGCCGACCGCGGAAACCGGGCCGAGCAGCCGGTATTTCAGGTCCGTGAAAGCCGGGAGCGTCAGCACGGGTGCCGGCCGGGTCCGCACCGGCGCGGCGCGGTACGAGACTTCGTCGGCCGTCATCGGCGACCTCCGGCGCGCCGGAGGATCCGCGCTCTGCGTGCGTCGTTCGTCATGCGGGAGTCCGCCTTCCCCAGTAAAGTTCAGCCCCAGTGACGGCATGTGTTCAGATCGTCACCACGTCATCCCCCAGCCGGGTGACGGCACTCTCCGTCGAGCCGAACGTGCCAGCGGCGCGCGAGCAGCGTCAACCGGGTTGAAAACGTTTCGCGCCAGCCCGAAACGTCCACCCGGGACCCGGATCGCGGAACCTCTGTGACGTCGGGCCCGTGCCAGCGAAAACCCGCTCCACCAGGGCTATCCTCAGCCGGGAGAGGAGCGGTCGGCGTTGTTGAAAATTCACTTCACGGAAGCGGACCTGGCGCGGGTGACCATCGCCGAGGACGCCGACCCGATGTGGGAACTGCTGATGAGCAGCTACCGGATCCGGCGCCCCGAAGGCGAGCCGCTGTTCGGCCGCTGGCGCCGGGGGTCACGCTCCGCAGTCCCCGAGTCCGGCCGGCTCCTCATGTCGGCGGTCCCCCCGTACGGTTACTGCCCCGACTTCCTGACCCCGGCCGGCGCCCCCACCATCGGCGAAGGCGTCTCGGCGGTCCTCGAAACCCCGTCGCCGGTGCTGGCCGCCGACGTCGCCGAGCTGGCGGCGCAGGGCACCCGCGTCCCGCCGTGGCTGCGCCGCCTGGCCGAGGGCGAACCCCGCGAACTGCACCGCCTGGGCACGGCCCTGCACGACTACTACCGCCAGTGCGTGGCCCCGGACTGGCCGTCGGTGCGCCGCGCGGTCGCCCGCGACCGCCGCCGCCTCCAGTCCAGCCTCGACCGCGGCGGCCCGCAGCTGCTGCTGTCGACGTTGCACCCGGACATCACCTGGACCCCACCGGTGCTGCGGGTCCGGTTCCCGATCGACCAGGAACTGCACCTGGGCGGCCGCGGGCTGCGCCTGATCCCGACGTTCTTCGCGCACGGCATGCCGACGACGTACAAGGACCCGGGCCTGCCGCCGGTGCTGGTCTACTCGATCAGCCACACGCGGTTCGAGAGCGACGCGGAGCCGGGGCCGTCGCTGGCGGCGTTGCTGGGGCATACCCGGGCGCGGGTGCTGATGACGGTGGCGATCACGCGGTGCAATACGAGTGAGCTGGCGGAGTTGACGGGGATTTCGCTGGCTACGGCGAGTCAGCACGCTTCGGTGCTGCGGGCCAGCGGGTTGATCACGACCGCGCGGTCGGGGAAGTCGCAGATCCACGAGATCACGCCGCTGGGCCTCGGAGTGATCCGGGCGAGCTGAACCCGGCGGCCGAGATGACGTGAATGACTCATTCATGTCGTCTGACGACATGAATGAGTCCTTGAGTTTTAACGTCGGGGTCGTTGGAGGTGGCCCTGGTTGATCATGGGTGCAGCCCTTGGTCGATCCTTCTTCTTGTCTAGGGAAGAAGATCCAAACCAAGGGCTGCGTGATCAGTGTGACCGACAGGCACGAGCAGGACGCGGCGGGGTCGCTGGCCAGGTTCCGGGAACAGTTGCGCCGGTGCCTGACCCGGCGGGCTGATGCCATGTTCGAGCTGGCTGATGCGGTGGCGTCCGCGCCCGGGCGGGTGGGATCACTGCCGGGACTGTCGCTGGAACCGGAGTTCCGCCGCGGTCACGGCAGCGTGTATGCCGCGCTGACCGCGGGCCGGATCGACGAGTCCCGGCTGCGGAGACTGCTGCTGGCGGCCGTGCCCGCGGGCCGGGAGAGGCTGGTGTGGTTCGCCGGGGACGTGTCGAACTGGCCCCGGCCGGAGGCGGTGTGTTCGCCGCAGCGGTTGATGGTGCATGACAAGTCCGCCCGGACGCTGGCCGGGCATCCGGTGACCTCGGGATGGCCGTTCGCGGTCATGGCCGGGCTGGAATGGGGACCGACCTCCTGGACCGCGCCGGTTGACCTGGCCCGGCTGGGATCCGCCGATACCCTGACCGG
>NZ_JAAGNB010000157.1:0-1315 GCF_010550475.1 Amycolatopsis sp. SID8362 | reverse complement strand
CGGTGCACGCCGGCGACGCGCTGGCGTTCATGAGCAGCAACGCCGCGACGCTCGCCGAAGCGACCCTCGCCGCGATGCGGCTGGACACGCTGACCCGGGCGAGCCACGCCGTCGCCGCGCTGACGTACGTCGCGCTCGACGGCAACCCCGAGGCGTACGCGACGCCGGTGCACGAGGCGCGCCCGCACGCGGGGCAGGTCGCGTGCGCCGCGGAAATGCGGCGGCTGCTGGGCATGCACCAGACGCCGAAGCCGGGCCGCCGGATCCAGGACCCGTTCGGGCTGCGGGCGTTCCCGCAGGTCCAGGGCCCGGCGCTGGACGCGATCCACTACCTGCGGGACGTCCTGGCCGTCGAGATCAACGCGAGCACCGAGAACCCGATGATCTCGACCGTGCACGGCGACGCCTACCACCACGCGCACTTCCACACGGCGTACGTGTCGACGGCGCTGGACCAGGCCCGCGCGACCGTGCACCAGGTGGCGGAGCTGTCGGTGGCGCGGCTCGGCGACCTCGTCGAGCCGGAGTTCACCGGGCTGCGGCCGTTCCTGGCGGCGGGCCCGGCGGGCAGTTCGGGCGTGATGATCCTCGAGTACGTGGCGCACGACGCGCTGACCGAGCTGCGGCAGGCGGCGCTCCCGGCGACGCTCGGCACGGCCGTGGTGTCCCGCGGCATCGAAGACCACGCGAGCTTCTCGACGCAGGCGGCCCGCGCGGCGACGGCGGCGTGCCAGGCCTACCAGCAGGTCCTGGCGTGCGAGCTGGTGGCGGCGGTCCGGGCGCTGCGGATGCGGGACGCGGACCTGGTCGACCTGCCGGTGCGCGACGCCTTCGAGATGGCGTCCGAGGTGCTGGACGCGAGCGTCGACGACCGGCCCCTGACCGGCGACATCGCCGCCGCGGTCGGCGTCCTGGACCGCCTGGCCCGGATCTAGCGTGAACCCGGACCGCCCGAACCGCCAATAAGGGAAGCAGGTGGCGGACGACAGGCAGGCGGTTCATGAGTTCACCAGGCGCGGCCGACGCGGAGATCATCGCGGCGTCGCTGCGGCAGCCCGAGCGGTTCGCGGTGGTCTTCGACCGCCACGCCGCGCACATCCACCGGTACCTGGCCCGGCGGCTCGGCGGCCAGCTCGCCGACGACGTCCTCGGCGAGACGTTCCTGGCCGCGTTCGGCGGCCGCGGCCGCTACGACCCGGCCTTCCCGGACGCGCGGCCGTGGCTCTACGGCATCGCCACCAACCTGGTCGGCAAGCGCCGTCGCGAGGAGGCGCGCGAGTACCGGCTGCGCGCCGCGCTCGGACCGCCCGACGCG
>NZ_JAAGNB010000119.1:0-6910 GCF_010550475.1 Amycolatopsis sp. SID8362 | reverse complement strand
CAGCAGCGGCGCCGGGTTGCCCTCGGCCGCGCGCGTGCCGCCCGCCCCGGCGATGAGCAGGGGCTTGCCGTCGCGGTCGGCGACCGCCGTGGTGTCCGTCGCGGCGGTGCTGACCACCAGCCGCTGGCCCGCCTCCAGCTTCGGGTGCAGCAACGACGGCGCCCAGTGCACGAGCCACTTCCCGCCGGCCTGGGCGAGCTGGAAGGGGACGTCGTAGCTCCACACGCCGCCCTTGAGGGACCACGCCATCGAGAACGTCCCGCCGGTCGTCTTCGCCCCGGCAGGCGTCGGCTGCAGGAGGGTCAGCTTGGCGACGACCGACTTCGGGTTCAGCGTGTTCCGCGTGTCCCGCAGCGCCACCGCGGCCGCCGCGTTGTCGTCGGTCAGCCGGGCCGCGGCGTCGGGGTTGTTCTCGGTCAGGTCCTGGACGTACTCGGTGATCGCCGACTGCGGGTCGGCCGCGCCCGGCCGCTCGACCGAAGTCGCCCCGGCTTCCGCCGTCGGCGCCGAGTTCCCGCTGTTCAGCACGAAGAACGCCGCCACCACGAGCACGACGACCAGCAGCGCGCCGCCGATCAGGATCCCGCGTCTCTTGCCAGGGCTCATCCCGGTTTCCCCTCCCCCAAGGAACGCCACCGTCGTGAGTGGCAAGTCGGGTTCTAACCCTACTTACCACTCACGACCGGCGTCAGGCCTTCGCGACCGAAACCGTCACCTTCGTGCCTTCGCCGACCGCGCCGGCGAAGCCCTCGCCCACCGGCTCGTGCGCCACCGACGTCGCCAGCGTCTCCGAGGCCAGGAACTCCTCGTGCCGCCGGGCCGCCTCGACGACGTCGTCCGGCGCGTCGACGGTCAGCGCGATCCGGTCCGCGACATCGAGCCCGGCGTCGCGGCGGGCCTGCTGCACGACCCGGACCAGGTCGCGGACCACGCCTTCGGCCGCCAGCTCCGGCGTCACCTCGGTGTCGAGCAGGACCAGGCCGGACCCGCCGGGCAGCTCCGCCGCCGCGCCGCCGCCCTTGGCGACCAGCCGCCGGTCGAACTCGCCCTCCTGCAGCGTGATCCCGGCCGCGACCACGGTGCCGCCCTGCAGCGACCAGTCGCCCGCCTTGACGGCCTTGATCACCGTCTGGACGTCCTTGCCCAGCCGCGGGCCGGCGGCGCGGGCGTTCACCGCGACCTCGAACCCGCCGTGCGCGGCGACGTCGGTGGTCAGCTCGACCGCCTTGACGTTCACCTCGTCCCGCAGGATGTCGGCGAACGGCTCCAGCGAAGACGCGTCCTCGGCCGCCACGACCAGCGACGACAGCGGCAGCCGCACGCGCAGCTTGTTCGCCTTGCGCAGCGACAGCGCCGACGACGCCACCTGCCGCACCCGGTCCATCGCGGTGACCAGCGCCGCGTCCGCGGGCAGGTCGAGCGCGTTCGGCCAGTCGGTCAGGTGCACCGAGCGGCCACCGGTCAGGCCGCGCCAGACGACCTCGGTGGTCAGCGGCAGCAGCGGCGCCGCCACCCGCGAAGTCACCTCGAGCACGGTGTGCAGCGTGTCGATCGCGTCCTTGTCGCCGGCCCAGAAGCGGTCCCGCGAGCGGCGCACGTACCAGTTGGTCAGCACCTCGAGGAAGTCCCGCACGGTCTGGCACGCGCCCGCGACGTCGTAGCTGTCCATCGCGTACTCGACGTCGGTGACCAGCTCGTGCGTCTTCGCCAGGACGTACCGGTCGAGCACGTTCGGCGAATCCGTGCGCCACTGGCCTTCCACGCCTTCGGCGTTCGCGTACAGCGCGAGGAAGTAGTACGAGTTCCACAGCGGCAGCACGGCCTGGCGGACGGCGTCGCGGATGCCCTTGTCGGTGACGACGAGGTTGCCGCCGCGCAGGATCGGGCTCGCCATCAGGTACCAGCGCATGGCGTCGGAGCCGTCGCGCTCGAAGACCTCGTTGACGTCCGGGTAGTTGCGCAGCGACTTCGACATCTTCGCGCCGTCGGAGCCCAGCACGATGCCGTGCGAGACGCAGGTGCGGAACGCCGGCCGGTCGAACAGCGCCGTCGCGAGCACGTGCAGCAGGTAGAACCAGCCGCGGGTCTGCCCGATGTACTCGACGATGAAGTCGCTCGGGTAGTGGTGCTCGAACCACTCGGCGTTCTCGAACGGGTAGTGCACCTGGGCGTAGGGCATCGAGCCGGAGTCGAACCAGACGTCGAGGACGTCCGGCACGCGGCGCATGGTCGACTGGCCGGTCGGGTCGTCCGGGTTCGGCCGGGTCAGCTCGTCGATGTAGGGCCGGTGCAGGTTGTCCAGCCGCACGCCGAAGTCCGCCTCCAGCTCGTCGAGCGAGCCGTAGACGTCCGTGCGCGGGTACTCGGGGTTGTCCGACTGCCACACCGGGATCGGCGTGCCGAAGTACCGGTTGCGGGAGATCGACCAGTCGATGGCGTTCTCCAGCCACTTCCCGAACTGGCCGTCCTTGACGTTCTCCGGGTACCAGGTGATCTGCTGGTTCAGCTCGACCATCCGGTCCTTGAACTGCGTCACCGCGACGAACCACGACGAGACCGCGCGGTAGATCAGCGGGTTCCGGCAGCGCCAGCAGTGCGGGTAGCTGTGGTCGTAGGTCTCGTGCCGCAGCAGCACGGCGCCCTGCTGCGCCGCCGAACCCGTGCCGTTCTTGAGGTCCCGCACGATGTTCGGGTTGGCGTCGAAGACCTGCTGGCCCTCGTAGTCCGGCACGGTGGCGTCGAACTTGCCGTGCGCGTCGACCGGCGTGACCGGCGGGATGCCGGCGGCGTCGGTGACCACCTTGTCGTCGGCGCCGTAGGCCGGGGCGATGTGCACGATCCCGGTGCCGTCGTCGGTGGTGACGTAGTCGGCGGCGAGGACCTGGTGCGCGTTCTCGGTGCCGGTGAAGTACGGGAACGGCGGCGCGTACCGGGTGCCGAGCAGCTGCGCGCCGGTGTAGCGCGCGACGACTGCCGGCTCCTCGCCGAGCTCACGCTCGTACGCGGCGACGCGCGCTTCGGCGAGCAGGAACCGCTTGCCGTCGTGCTCGACGACGACGTAGTCGACGTCCGGGTGCACGGCCGTGGCGAGGTTCGACGGCAGCGTCCACGGCGTCGTCGTCCAGATCAGCAGGTAGGTGCCGTCGAGGTCGTTGTCGTTGCCCTGCAGCCGGAACCCGACCGTGACGGCCGGGTCCTGGCGGTTGCGGTAGACGTCGGCGTCCATGCCCAGCTCGTGGTTGGACAGCGGCGTCGCGTCGCGCCAGCAGTAGGGCAGGACGCGGTAGCCCTCGTAGACGAGTCCCTTGTCCCACAGGCGCTTGAACGCCCAGAGCACCGACTCCATGTACGTGACGTCGAGGGTCTTGTAGTCGTTGTCGAAGTCGACCCAGCGCGCCTGGCGCGTGACGTACTCGCGCCACTCGTCGGTGTAGCGGAGGACGGACTCCTGCGAAGCCGCGTTGAACTTCGCGATGCCCATCTCTTCGATCTCGGACGTCTCGGTGATCCCGAGCTGGCGCATGGCCTCGAGCTCGGCGGGCAGGCCGTGGGTGTCCCAGCCGAAGCGGCGCTCGACCTTGCGGCCCTTCATCGTCTGGTAGCGCGGCACCAGGTCCTTGACGTACCCGGTGAGCAGGTGGCCGTAGTGCGGCAGGCCGTTGGCGAACGGCGGGCCGTCGTAGAAGACGTACTCGTTGTCGCCGTGCTCGCCCGCGGGGCGCGCGTCGATGGTCGCCTGGAACGTCCGGTCCGTCTCCCAGTAGGCGAGGACCTGCTTCTCCAGCTCGGGGAAGGACGGCTGCGACGGGACTCCCGCACCGTCGTTCAGCTGGGCCTGGGGGTACATCCGGGTGCTCCTCGGTTCGTCGCGCTCGTACGGACTGCTGTCCACACGGGGACGAGACGCCTGGCGGCGTTCCGCGGTACCACCCCGCTTGCCCGCTTTCGCGGGCCGCTTCGTTGAACGGCTGTCACGGGCCGCACCCGTCCGGTTCTACTGAGAGCGGTGACGCTCGGTTCTTCCGGAGGCTCCCCGGTGATGGCCGGATCGACGCCGTGCTGCTACCAGGTTAACCGCCCCGCGCAACCCGGTTGCCGGAGGGGCGCACCGGAAACGAACACGACCGCCGCGGCGATCCCCCGTTAGCATGACCGGGTGCCGCAGAGAGGGTTCGCGGCCGGAAACCACGGGGGAACTTTTCACGGTGAGCCGCACTTTCCAGGTGGACCTTCGCGGGGTCGTCGACCTCCTCAGCCGCCACCTCTACTCCAGCCCGCGCGTGTACGTGCGGGAGCTGCTGCAGAACGCCGTCGACGCGGTGACCGCGCGCCGCGCGCGGGAGCCCGGCGCGCCCGCGGAGATCGCGGTCGAGGTCGGCGAGGGCGTCCTGCGCGTCACCGACACCGGGATCGGACTGACCGAAGCCCAGGTGCACGAGCTGCTCGCGACGATCGGGCGAAGCTCCAAAAGGGACGAACTGGGCTTCCAGCGCCACGAGTTCCTCGGCCAGTTCGGGATCGGGCTGCTCTCGGCGTTCCTCGTCGCCGACGAGGTGCGCGTCGTGACGCGGTCGGTGGACGGCGGCCCGGCCGTCGCGTGGACCGGCCGCTCCGACGGCACGTACGCGATCGGGCCGGGCGAACGGGACGAGCCGGGCACCACGGTCACCCTCGACGCGCGTCCCGGCGCCGAACAGTGGTTCGTCCCCGAGACCGTCGCCGAGCTGGCCACGCTCTACGGCTCGATGCTGCCGTTCGGGATCACCGTCGACGGCCACCCGGTCACCACGCCCGTGCCGTGGGCCCGCGACGACCGCGCGCCCGGGCAGCGGCAGGCCGACCTGGTCGGCTACGCGCAGGACACCCTGGGCTTCACGCCGTTCGACGTCGTCGAGCTGGACGTGCCCGCCGCCGGGCTGACCGGCGTGGCGTACGTGCTGCCGTTCCCGGCCAGCCCGGCCGAGCACGGCGGCCACCGCGTCTACCTCAAGCGGATGCTGCTCGCGGAGAACGCGCCGGGGCTGCTGCCGGACTGGGCGTTCTTCGCCCGCTGCGTCGTCGACGCGGGCGAGCTGCGGCCGACGGCGAGCCGGGAAGCGCTCTACGACGACGGCCAGCTGGAGTCGGCGCGCGAAGCGCTCGGCGACCGGCTGCGCGGCTGGCTCGCCGGGCTGGCGCGGACCGCGCCCGACCGGCTGAACCGGTTCCTCGGCATCCACCACCTCGGCGTCAAGGCGCTCGCCCTGCACGACGACGAGATGCTGCGGCTGGTCGAGCAGTGGTGGCCGCTGGAGACCAACGTCGGCCGGATGACCATGGCCGAGTTCCGCGGCCGCTACGGGCTGCTGCGCTACTGCGCCACCTCCGACGAGTTCCAGCAGCTGGCCGGCGTCGCGGCGGCGCAGGACATCGCCGTGATCAACGGCGGCTACACCTACGACAGCGAGCTGGCCGAGCGGATGCGGGCGCTCGAACCGGACCTCGTGGTGACCCGGCTCGACCCGAGCGACCTCACCACGGCGTTCGCCGAGCTGGACAGCGCCACGGCGCTCGCCACCCGGCCGTTCGTCGCGGCCGCGCAGCGCCACCTCGACCGGCTGGGCTGCGAGGTCGTGCTGCGCGAGTTCCAGCCGTCGAGCCTGCCGGTGCTCTACCTGCTGGACCGCGCCGCCGCGTTCGCCGGCGAGCTGCGGGCCACCAAGGACCAGGTCGACGAGCTGTGGGCGGGCGTGCTCTCGGCGTTCGAGAAGCCGGCCGACGACCGCCCGCAGCTGGTGCTCAACCACCGCAACCCGCTGGTGCGGCGGATCAGCCTGCTGCGGGACGACACGCTGCGCGGGCTGGCCGTCGAATCGCTCTACGGGCAGGCCCTGCTGTTCGGCAGGCACCCGATCCGGCCGGCGGACGCCGCGCTGCTGAACCGTTCGTTCCTCGGCCTGCTGGAGCAGGCCGTCCCCGAAGAGGAGACCCGATGACCACCCCCACCGCCGGCGAGCAGGAGGTGTGGGACCGGCTGTGGGCCGCCGAGCGCCTGCCGCGCGGCCGCGCCCAGATCGCCGCGCTCGAAGCCGGGCTCCGGGAGGCCGACGCGCTCGGTTCGCCCGAGCTGCGCTTCGGCGCCCGGATCTTCCTCACCAGCGCCTACCAGCAGGGCGGCGAGCCCGCGAAGGCGTTCGTGCCGTTCGCGTGGTGCCTGGCGGTGCACGACCGCGGCGAGGCCGACCCGCGCTGGACCCACGACCTGCACTGGTACTTCAAGTTCATGGCCGGGTCGATGGCGACCTTCCCCGAGGTGCCGCTCGAGCGGACCCGGGCCGTGCTCGACGACATGGAACGCCGCTACCGCACGGCCGGGTACTCGATGAACCCGGTGCACCAGTACCGCGCCGTGCTGGCCCGGCACGTCGGCGACCGCGAGGCCGCCGCCGAGCAGTACCGGCTGTGGTCGGCCGCGCCGCGCGGCCAGATGTCCGACTGTGTCGGCTGCGAGCCGAGCGACAAGGTCGCGCACCTGGCGTGGCTCGGCCGGTACGCCGACGCCGCCGAGGTGGCCGAGCCGGTGCTGGGCGGGCAGTTCAGCTGCGTCGAGCAGCCCCAGCACATCCTGACCGAGCTGCTGCTCCCCTACGTCCACATCGGACGGTACGACGACGCCGTCCAGGCGCACCGCCGCGCGTACCGGGCGATGCGGCACGACCCGGCGCAGCTGCAGTCGATCGCCACCCACGTCGCGTTCTGCGCGCTGACCGGGAACCACGCCCGCGGGCTCGACCTCGTCGAGCGGCACCTCGGCTGGCTCGACGCACCGCCGACGCCGTACGCGGAGCAGGAGTTCGCCGCCGCGGCCGCGCTGACCCTGCGACTGGTGGCCGAAGGCGGCCACGGCGACGCGCCGGTGCGCCGTGCGGGC
>NZ_JAAGNB010000080.1:0-3923 GCF_010550475.1 Amycolatopsis sp. SID8362 | reverse complement strand
GCCCGAGCGGGCGGTCGCGGAGCTGATCGCGGCGCTCGAGCGGGACGAGCCGTCGGTCGTCGTCGCGGACGTCGACTGGACGCGGTTCGTGCCGGCGTTCACCGCCCAGCGCCCGAGCCCGCTGCTCGGCGAGCTGCCCGAGGTCCGCGAGGTGCTGGCACTCGAGCCGGCGGCCGGCGGTGCCGTCGCGGAGATCCTCGGCAGCGCTTCGGGTCCCGAGCTGGACCGGCTGCTGCTCGACATCGTGCGCGGCGAGATCGCCGTGGTGCTCGGGCACGCGACCCCGGAGTCGGTCGACGTCCGCCAGCCCCTGCGCGACCTCGGCCTCGACTCGCTGGCGTCGGTCGAGCTGCGCAACGGGCTGTCCCGCGCGACCGGGCTCAGCCTGCCCAGCACGCTGGTCTTCGACCACCCGACGGCGGAAGCGCTGGCCACCCACCTGCGCACCCGCGTCGAGCCGGCGGCCGACGACCTCACCGAGGAGCTGGACCGCCTCGAAGCCGGTCTGACGACGGCTGATGCGGCGGACCGCGGCCGGGCACTGGCCCGGCTGGAGGTCCTGCTCGCCCAGTGGCGCGAGGACCGCGAGTCGATCGCGGACCGCCTCGACTCGGCCGACGACGACGAGATGTTCCGGCTCCTCGACACCGAGTTCGGCATCTCGTGATGCGCGCCCCGACCCCCTTCCACCGCTGCCCAGCGACCCCCTGTTCCCCGAGGACCACCCATGTCGAGTGAAGACAAGCTCCGCTACTTCCTCAAGCGAGTGACGGCCGACCTGCACGACGTCCGGGCGCGGCTGCGCGAGGCCGAGGAGAAGGCGGGGGAGCCGATCGCGATCGTCGGGACCGCCTGCCGGTACCCCGGTGGGGCGGACACGCCCGAACGGCTGTGGGACCTGGTCGCCGCGGGGACCGACGCGATCGCCGGCTTCCCCGCCGACCGCGGCTGGGACACCGCGCGGCTTTACCGGCCCGGGGACCCGACGCCCGGGCACAGCTACGTCCGCGAGGGCGGGTTCCTGCCGGAAGCCGCGGACTTCGACCCCGAGTTCTTCGGGATCTCGCCGCGCGAGGCCGTCGCGATGGATCCGCAGCAGCGGCTGCTGCTGGAAGTCGCGCACGAGGCGTTCGAGCGCGCCGGGCTGCCGGTCGACGGGCTGCGCGGCAGCCGCACCGGCGTGTTCGTCGGGGGCATGGCCCAGATCTCCGGGCCGTCCGAAGAACAGATCGAAGCCCTGTCCGGCTACCTCCTGACCGGCAGCGCGGCCAGCGTCTTCTCCGGCCGGATCGCCTACACGTTCGGTCTCGAAGGCCCGGCGCTGACCGTCGACACGGCGTGCTCGTCGTCGCTCGTCGCCCTGCACCTCGCCGCGCAGTCGCTGCGCGCGGGCGAATGTTCCCTCGCACTCGCCGGCGGGGTCACCGTGATGACCACGCCCGAGGGGTTCGTCGAGTTCAGCCAGCAGAACGGGCTCGCCGCCGACGGCCGCTGCAAGGCCTTCGCCGAAGCCGCCGACGGGACGGCGTGGGGCGAGGGCGCCGGGATGCTCGTGCTGGAACGGCTTTCCGACGCCCGCCGCCACGGGCACCCGGTGCTCGCGGTGCTGCGCGGCTCGGCGGTCAACTCCGACGGCGCGTCCAACGGCCTCACCGCCCCGAACGGACCTTCGCAGCAGCGGGTGATCCGGGCCGCGCTGGCGAACGCGCGGCTGGCACCGTCCGATGTGGATGCCGTCGAGGCGCACGGCACCGGCACGACGCTGGGTGACCCGATCGAGGCCGAGGCGCTGCTGGCGACGTACGGGCAGGACCGGGAGCGGCCGCTGTGGCTGGGTTCGCTGAAGTCCAACATCGGGCACACGCAGGCCGCGGCCGGGGTTGGCGGCATCATCAAGATTATCGAAGCGATGCGCCACGGCGTGCTGCCCCGGACCTTGCACGTCGACGCGCCGTCGTCGCACGTGGACTGGTCGGCCGGTCAGGTCCGGCTGCTCACCGAGGCCGTGCCGTGGCCGGAGACCGGCACGCCGCGGCGGGCCGGGGTGTCGTCGTTCGGGGTCAGCGGCACCAACGCCCACGTGATCGTCGAGGCGGTCCCGGCCGAGGTCGACGAGCCGTCCTCGCCGCTGCCCGTCGTGCCGTGGGTGCTGTCGGCCAAGACCGGCCCGGCACTGCGCGACCTCGCCCGGGCACTGCTGGACCACGACGGCGACCCCGTGGACGTCGGCCGCGCGCTGGCCACCACGCGCTCGGTCCGCGAGCACCGCGCCGTCGTCCTCGACGCCTCCGGGCTCGACGCCGTCATCGACGGAGTCAGCGAGCCCGCCAATCCGGGTGACGTCGTCTTCGTGTTCCCGGGGCAGGGTTCACAGTGGACTGGGATGGGCCGGGAGCTGCTCGGGGCGTCGCCGGTGTTCGCCGCGCGGATGGCCGAATGCGCGGCCGCGCTGGAGCCCTTTGTGGACTGGAAGCTCCTGGAAGCCCTCGACGGCGACCTCGAGCGGGTCGACGTCGTGCAGCCGGTCCTGTGGGCGGTGATGGTGTCGCTGGCCGAGGTGTGGCGGTCGTACGGCGTCGAACCCGCTGCCGTCGTGGGGCATTCGCAGGGGGAGATCGCGGCGGCAGTTGTCGCGGGTGGACTGTCTCTTGAGGACGGTGCGCGGGTAGTAGCGTTGCGGAGTAAGGCGATCCTGCGGCTGTCCGGACTCGGTGGGATGGTGTCGCTGGGCACGTCGGTCGACCGTGCGCGTGAGCTGATCGCGTCCTGGGATGGGCGGATCTCGGTCGCGGCGGTGAACGGCCCGTCGTCGGTCGTGGTCTCCGGGGAGGCGGCGGCGCTCGACGAGCTGCTGGCCGCGGTGGACGTGCGGGCGCGGCGGATCGCCGTCGACTACGCGTCGCACTCGGCTCACGTCGAGCTGCTGGCCGACGAGCTGGCTTCGGTGCTGGCCGACGTGAAGCCCCGATCCGGACGGGTCCCCTTCGTGTCCGCCGTGACCGGGGAAGTGCTGGACACCGCCGGGCTCGACGCGGCCTACTGGTACCGCAACCTGCGTGAACCCGTCCGGTTCGACCAGGCCGTCTCGACCCTGCTCGGGCTGCGGGCGGCCGTCTTCGTCGAGTGCAGTGCCCACCCGGTGCTCACCGTCGGCGTCGAGGAGACCATCGACGAGGCCGGGGCGGCGGCCGCCGCGGTCGGCACCCTGCGCCGCGGCGACGGCGGCCTGACCCGGATGTTCACCTCGCTGGGCGAGGCGTTCGCCCGCGGCGCCGACGTCGACTGGGCCGGGCTGTTCGCCGGCACCGGCACCCGCCGCGTCACCCTGCCCACCTACCCGTTCCAGCGCGACCGCTACTGGTCCGAGCCCGCGGCCCCGCGCCGCCGCACGGCCGTCGACGACCTGCGCTACGAAGTCGCCTGGCGGCTCGTCCCCGCCGAGCAGTCCACTGTGGATGGAACCTGGGTCGTGTGTGGGCCGGACGACGATCTCGCCGACCGCATCGCCCAGGGCCTAACCCGGCACGGCGCCGAGGTGGTCCGCGCGGCCGAACTCGGGGACACCACCGGTGTTCGCGGTGTCATCGCCGTCGCCCCATCCGGCCGGACCCCGGGTCACCCGGACGTGCCCGCCGGATTCGCCGCCGCGCTGGCGCTGGTCCGCGCCGACGTTCCGTTGTGGATGGCCACCCGCGGCGCGGTGTCGACCGGCGCCGCGGACCCGGTCACCGACCCGGAGCAGGCTCTCGTCTGGGGGCTCGGTCAGGTCGTCCGCCAGGAGCAGCCGAGCCGCTGGGGCGGCGTCGCCGACCTGCCCGCCGACGCGGACGACGCCACCGTCGACTTGTTCCTCGGCGCGCTGACCGGCCCCGAGGACGAACTCGCCGTCCGGCCCGACGGTGTCTTCGCCCGCCGGCTGACCC
>NZ_JAAGNB010000026.1:0-1054 GCF_010550475.1 Amycolatopsis sp. SID8362 | reverse complement strand
GGCGGGCGGTCGTCGCGGCGACGGCGGCCGGGGAGCCCAGGCGCAGCGTGGACCTGGCCGGCCTCGGGTTCGCCCTGCTGCACCGTTTCCGGGCCCGGCACGATCCGCGGGACCTGGACGAGGCGGTGGACGTCCTGCGGTCCGCCGTGCCGGCCGCGGCGCCCGGCTTCGAGCGGCTCGCCTGCCGGTCCGACCTGTGCGTCGCGCTGTTCGCGCGGTACCAGACCCGCGACACGCGCGGCGACCTGGACGAGGCCGCGGGCATCGCGCGCACCGTGTCCCCGGCGGACGCGCCGGCCGGGGTGCTGCTCAACTTCGCCCACCTGCTCGACGAACGCGCGCGGACGGCCGGGGTGCTGGACGACCTCGACTTGGCTGTCGACCTCGTGCGCCGGTCCGTCGCGGCGACGGAAACCCCGCGGCCGCCGGTGGAACGACCGCACGGCTACCTCCGGCTGCTCGCCGACGGCATCTTCGACGACGGCGCGGTCCGGCGCGAACCGACGCTCGCCGAAGTGCTGCACCTGCTCGGCGCGTACCTGCGGCGGCGGTTCGCCTGGACGAACGTGCTGGCCGACGTGGACGAAGCGATCGAGGTGGCGCGCCGGCTGGTCGCGATGACCGGCGGCGAAGCCGGGCACACGCGTGCCCTCGCGACGCTGAGCTTCACGCTCAAGTCCCGGTGGCTCGAGGCCCGCCGGGAGCCGGACCTCGACGAAGCCGTGGCGACCGGACGGCGCGCGCTCGCCGGCAACCCCGAGGACCCCGGCCTGGCCGTCGCGCTGAGCGACACGCTGAAACACCGGTTCGACCACCACCGCGCCGGCCACGACCTCGACGAAGCGATCGAACTCGGCCGCCGCGCCGACGGCGATCGAGCCCCGGAGGCGTTCGGCAACCTGTCCGCGTTGCTGCGCGCCCGCTTCGACCGGGACCGCGACCCCGCCGACCTCGACGAAGCGATCGGCCTCGGCCGCCGCGCGGTCGAGGCCGGGCGGGACGACGCGTTCGACCAGCCGGCCCGGCAGTACGCACTGGCCCGCGCGCTCCTCGC
>NZ_JAAGNB010001210.1:0-14004 GCF_010550475.1 Amycolatopsis sp. SID8362 | reverse complement strand
AGCGGCGCTACGCGTGGGCGCGCGACCAGGTGCGCCACCACGGCGGGCTGCTCATCATCGCCGCCCGCTACCTGCCCGGCGGGCGCGTCGCCAGCGCACTCGCGAACGGCAGCCTGGGCTACCCGCTGCGCCGGTTCGTGCCGCTGGACCTCGCCGGCGCCGCGATCTGGGCGGTCTACAGCGTGCTGATCGGCGTCGCCGGCGGCGCCGCCTTCGCCGACGAGCCGGGCAAGGGCCTGCTGCTGTCCTTCAGCCTCGGTCTGGGCCTGGTCTTCGCCATCGAAGCCGGCCGGCGGCTACGGTCGGCCCATGCTCGAAGCGATCGACGTCCACGCCGACGCGCTGAAGCGGGCGGCGCTGACAGCCGGCCCGGCGGCGCCGGTGCCGAACTATCCGAAGTGGACTGTTCATGACCTGGTGACGCACATCGCTTCCGTGCACTGCGCCGCGATCGGCCTGGTGCTGGACCGGCCGCTGCGGCCGACGCCGCCACCGGATTGGGCGGACGTGCTCGGGTGGTGGGACGGGCAGCGCCTCGCCCTGCGCGAAGCCCTGGTGCGAAACCCGGGATCGCCGTGGACCGGCCGATTGGCCCACGCCACGGCGATCCACCGCCTGGACGCCGAATCCGCGCTCGCCCAGCCGGTGCCGGCGCGCTTGTCCCCCGAGTTCGCCCCGGGCGCGGGCGAACTCGTCTGCGCCGTCGTGCTGCCGGGTTCGGCCGGGTGCCGCAGCGGGGACCGGCTCCCGGCGTTCTGACCAGCACGGGGAGAATGCGGGACGTGACCGCTCCCGAACGCCGCTACGTCATCACCTTCGGCTGTCCCGACCGCACCGGCATCATCGCCCGGATCTCCGGGTTCCTCGCCGAGCACGGCGGCTGGATCGTCGAGGCGGCCTACCACACCGACCCGGACACCGGCTGGTTCTTCACCCGCCAGGTCGTCCGCGCCGACTCGCTGCCGTTCGACGCCGCCGGGCTGCGCGCCCGGTTCGGCGAGGTGGCCGCGGACCTCTCCGCGGAGTCGAACTGGCAGGTCAGCGACACCGGCGAGCGGCGCCGCGCGGTCGTGCTGGTGTCGAAGGCCGGGCACTGCCTGTACGACCTGCTCGGCCGGGTCGCCTCCGGCGAGCTGGACGTCGACATCGCGGCGGTGATCGGCAACCACGAGTCCCTCGCGGACATCACGCGCGCGCACGGCATCCCGTTCCACCACGTGCCGTTCCCGGCCGGCGGGAAAGAGGAAGCGTTCGAGCAGGTCCGCAAGCTGGTCGACGAGCACGACCCGCACGCGGTCGTGCTGGCCCGGTTCATGCAGATCCTCCCCGCGGACCTGTGCCGCGACTGGGCCGGCCGCGCGATCAACATCCACCACAGCTTCCTGCCGTCGTTCATCGGCGCGAAGCCGTACCACCAGGCCCACACGCGTGGCGTGAAGCTGGTCGGCGCGACCTGCCACTACGTGACGGCGGACCTCGACGCGGGCCCGATCATCGAGCAGGACGTCATCCGCGTCGACCACGGCGACTCCGTGGACGACATGGTCCGCAAGGGCCGCGACATCGAGAAGGTCACGCTGGCGCGCGGCCTGCGCTGGCACCTGGAGAACCGGGTGCTGGTGCACGGCAACCGCACCGTGGTGTTCTGACGCGGTTGCCGTGCTCCCCGTCAGGCCCCGATCGTCTTGGCGTCGATGACGAACCGGTAGCGCACGTCGGAGTTCTCGACGCGCTCGTAGGCCTCGTTGACCTTGCCGGCCGGGATCGTCTCGATCTCCGCGCCGATGCCGTGCTTCGCGCAGAAGTCCAGCATCTCCTGGGTCTCGGCGATGCCGCCGATCATCGAGCCGGCCAGCACCTTGTTGCCGCCCAGCAGCGAGAAGGCGTTGTAGTTCAGCGGCTCGCCGGGCGCGCCGACGTTCACCATCGCGCCGCCGACCTTCAGCAGTCCGAGGTAGGCGTCGATCGGCAGCTTGGCCGAGACGGTGTTGAGGATGATGTCGAACTTCCCGCGCAGGACGTCGAACGTGGCTTCATCGCTGGTCGCGTAGTAGTCGGTGGCGCCGAGCTTGAGGCCGTCTTCCTGCTTCTTGAGGCTCTGGCTCAGCACGGTCACCTCGGCGCCCATCGCGGCGGCGATCTTGACGCCCATGTGCCCGAGCCCGCCGAGGCCGATCACGGCGACCTTCTTGCCGGGGCCGGCGCCCCAGTGGTTGAGCGGCGAGTAGGTGGTGATGCCCGCGCACAGCAGCGGCGCGGCGACGTCGAGGTCGATGCCCTCCGGGATGCGGCAGACGAAGGCGTCCTTCACGACGATCTGGTTGCTGTAGCCGCCGTAGGTGTTCTCGCCGTCGAAGCCGACGCCGTTGTAGGTCTGGACGTTGCCCTTGACGCAGAACTGCTCGGTGCCGGCCAGGCAGTATTCGCACTCGCCGCAGGAGTCGACCATGCAGCCGACGCCGACGCGGTCACCCACCTGGTACTTCGTGACACCCGACCCGACCGCGGCGACGACGCCGGCGATCTCGTGGCCCGGGACCATCGGGAAGATCGCCTGGCCCCAGTCCTCCTTGGCCTGGTGGATGTCGCTGTGGCAGATACCGGCGTAAGCGATGTCGATCAGGACGTCGTCAGCACGCAGGTCACGGCGCTCGATCGTGGTCGGCGCCAGCGGCGCGCCCGGCGCCGGAGCGGCGATGGCGTTCGTGGTCGTGCTCATGGAACCCTCCGTGTTCAAGTACCGTTGGACCCCGTAAGAGGTCTCTTACATGTTCGACGTAAGAGGGGTCTTACATATTTCGAACGAGAGATGTGATCCAGGTCATGGGCGGCAAGTACCACCACGGCGACCTCCGCGGCGAGCTCGTGCGCGTGTCACTGGACCTCATCGCCGAGCAGGGCCTCGCCGGCTTCTCGGTCGCCGAGGTCGCCCGCCGGGCGAAGGTCAGCCCCGGCGCGCCCTACCGGCACTTTCCGACCCGCGAGAGCCTGCTGGCCGAGATCGCGGCGAACATCGCCTGCCAGCTGGCCGACCGCGTCGCCGCGGCGGCGGGCGAGCACGACGCCCCGGCGGACGCCTTGGCCGCGGCGGCGGGCGCGTACACGCGCTACCTGATCGAGCGCCGGGCGGGGATGAACGTCATCTACGCGGAGGGCCTGCACGGCCCGGAGCACGTCGGCCTGCACGAACAGACCCGCCGGCTGACGGACGAGTTCCTGATGCGCTGCCTGACCGTCGCCCCGGACCCCGGGACGGCGCTGGAACTGATGGAGCAGCTGTTCACGCAGGCCCACGGGTACGGCACGTTCCAGCTCGACGGCGTGTTCGTGAAGCACGGGTATTCGGTGGACCTGGTCGTGAAGAAGTCCACGGAAGCCGCGCGGATCGTGATCGCGGGCCGGACCGGCCTCCACGCCGCGGGATGATCACCTCGTGAACGAGATCATCTTGATGTCCGACCCGAAGGTCGCAGCCATCCCGGTCGCCGAGTGCGGCGAACGGCTCGTGGACGTAAGGCGCGTCAGTTCACTGCTCATCGACGACCGGAAGCAACAGGAATCCGCCGATGCCGCCGCCCACCTGCGGGAAGGCGTGCTCAACCGCCTCCTCGCAGCCGAAGCATCACTGCCCCAGGGCCTGCGGCTGCTGTTCGTCGAAGGGTACCGCCCGCCATCGCTGCAACGCCGCTACTTCGAGGAGTACGCGGCACAACTAAGCGCCGACCACCCTGAATCGTCCGCCGGAGAGGTCCGGTCGGCAGCCAGCCGATTCGTGTCCCCACCGGAGATCGCACCGCACAGCGCGGGAGCGGCCGTCGACCTGACGCTTGCCGATGCCGACGGCCATGAACTCGACCTCGGCACCCGCATGAACGCGACCCCGGAAGAAAGTGCCGGCGCCTGCTACACACACGCCGCCGACATCACCGACGAAGCACGCTCACTTCGGCGCATCCTCGGCACCGCCCTGACCGACGCCGGGCTGGTCAACTACCCCACGGAATGGTGGCACTGGTCATACGGAGACCGCTACTGGGCCCTCATGACAGCGACAGCAACCGCCCGCTACGGACCGAAATCCCTCGACTAGCTTGGGCCCATGGGGATCATCGACTCACACGAAGCCTTGCGCGAGATCGTCGGCGAGACGGCCGAGCGCACGAAGAAGAAGATCATCGACCGCATCGACGAGCACGCCCGCACCCTGATCGAACACTCGCCGTTCGTGCTGCTGGCGACGTCTTCGCCGGACGGCAGCTGCGACGTCTCCCCGCGGGGCGATCCGGCGGGCTCGGTCCTGGTGCTCGACGAGAAGACGCTGGTGCTCGCCGACCGGCCGGGCAACAAGCTGATCGACAGCTTCCGCAACATCGTCGACAACCCGCACGCCGGCCTGCTGTTCCTGGTGCCGGGGATGAACGAGACGCTCCGGGTGAACGGCCGCGCGAAGCTGGTGTCCGACGCGCCGTTCTTCGACGACCTCGTCGTGCAGGGGAAGCGGCCGAAGCTCGCGGTGGTCGTCGAGGTCGAAGAGCTGTACATGCACTGCGCGAAGGCGTTCCTGCGCTCGTCGCTGTGGGATCCGGCGACCTGGCCGGACCGGTCGGCGCTGCCGTCGCTCGGCACGATCCTGCGTGACCAGATGGCGCTCCCGATTTCGGCGGCGGAGCTGGACGCGGACCTGAACGAACGGGCGCTCACCCAGCAGTACTGATCCCGGCGACGACGTCGAGCAGCCCGGGGAACCGGACGTCGAACTCGTCCCGGCGCAGCCGCACGAAGGTGCCGTTGCCGGCGTCACGCTGGCGGACCAGGCCGGCTTCGCGCAGCACGCGCCAGTGGTGCGTCCGGGTCGACTTGGCGATCGGCAGCGGGAACGAGGAGCACGCGCGCTCGGCGCCGCCCTCGGCGACGAGTTCGAGCACCACGGCGCGGCGGTGCGGGTCGGCGAGGGCGGAGAGGACGGCGCCGAGGTCGACGTCGGCCATCTCCGGGATCGGCAGTTCACCGGGCATGCTGGACATGGTACGGCAGCTGTCGTACCTTACGAAGGTACGATCTCCTTCGAACCTCCGGAGCCCGCATGCTGTGCGTCTTCGACGTCAACGAGACCCTGCTCGACCTGACCGCGATGGACCCGCTGATCGGCGGCCCCGAGCTGCGGCGCGAGTGGTTCGGGCTGGCCATCCACACCGTCCTGACCGTGACGGCGACCGGCGGCTACCGCGACTTCTCGGGCATCGCCGGCGAAGCCGCGGTCGAGGCCGCCGCCCGCCACGGGCGTGAAGTGGACCTCGCGAAGATCGCCGCGGGCATCCGCTCGCTCCCCGCCCACCCGGACGTCGAAGCGGGCCTGACGAAGCTGCGCGAGGACGGCCACACCGTCGTCGCGCTGACGAACTCGCCGCTCGCGACGGCCGAGGCGCAGCTGCAGAACGCCGGGCTGGCGCCGCTGCTCGACCGGATCTTCTCGGCCGAGCAGGTCGGCAAGCTCAAGCCCGCGCCCGAGCCGTACCGCCAGGTCGTGGCCGCGTACCCCGGTGAGCGGGCGCTGATGATCGCGGCGCACGACTGGGACATCGCGGGCGCCCAGGCCGCGGGCCTCGAGACGGCGTTGCTCACCCGTCCCGGCGTCCACCCGCTGCCCGGTTCGCCCGCGCCCACCTACACCGCGTCGACCCTGCCGGAGCTGGCCGAACTGCTCTAGTCGGCGATGCGGACCAGCATCTTGCCGGTGTTGGCCCCGGACAGCAGGCCGAGGAACGCCTCCGGCGCGTTGCGGATGCCGTCGACGAAGGTCTCCGAGTACTTGATCCGCCCGTCCTTGACCAGCGGCGCGATCTCGGTGACGAACTGCTGCTGCAGGCCCCAGTGGTCCAGCACCAGCAGGCCGCGGATGGTGATCCGCTTGGCGATGATCTGCGCGAGGTTGCGCGGCGCCGGCGTCGCCTCGGTGGCGTTGTACTGCGAGATCATCCCGCAGACGGCGATCCGGCCGTGCAGGTTGATCGAGTTGATGGCCGCCTCGAGGTGGTCGCCGCCGACGTTGTCGAAGTAGACGTCGATGCCTTCCGGCGCCGCCTCGGCCAGCTGCTCGGCGACCGGGCCGTCCTTGTAGTTGAAGGCCGCGTCGAAGCCGAGGTCGTCGATCAGGTGGCGGACCTTCTCCGCCGAACCCGCCGAGCCGATGACCCGCTTGGCGCCCTTCAGCTTCGCGAGCTGCCCGACGAGCGAGCCGACCGCGCCGGCCGCGCCGGAGACGAACACCGTGTCGCCCGGCTTGAACTCGGCCGACTCCAGCAGGCCCGCGTACGCGGTGAGCCCCGGCATGCCGAGCACGCCCAGGTACGTCGACAGCGGCGCGGCGTCGCCGTCCACCTTGACGAAGCGCTTGGCGTCGAGGACGGCGTGCGTGCGCCAGCCGGCCTGGTGGAGCACGTGGTCACCCGGCTTGACGTCGTCGACGTTCGACTCGACGACCTCGCCGACCGCCCCGCCGGACATGACCTCGCCGACCTCGAACGGCGGCGCGTAGGACTTCACGTCCCGCATGCGGCCGCGCATGGCCGGGTCGACGCTCATGACCAGGTTGCGCACCAGGATCTGGCCCTCGCCGGCGGTGGGGATCTCGGTGTCCACGATCTCGAAGTTGTCCTGCGTGGGGACGCCGTGCGGGCGGGAAGCGAGCCGGATTTCGGTCGCCTGGGTGGGTGCGTTCACCGTCGAACTCCTCAAGTCGGTCGAAGCGGGGCAGGCGCCCCGGATTCCACCCGGTGCAACCTACTAACCGGGGCGCACATTCCGTCTGTGAGCCGTCACACGATCTCGGCGAGCTTCCCCAGGACGCCGTCGTAGATCTTCTTGAGCCCACCGGGCGCGAAGGTCTTCTCGAAGAAGCCGCCGATGCCGCCGGCGCCGTCCCAAGACGTCTCGATCTTCACCAGGCTCTTTTCACCTGCTTCGGCGACCGTCCACGTGGTGACCATGCTCGAGTTCGCGTCGGTCTCGACCAGCGTGCCCGGCTTCGGCTCGGTGACCGTGGCCTTGACGTCCCGCACCCGCTTGGACGTCGCCTGCAGCTTCCAGCCCGCCTTGGTGCCGGCGCCGACCCCGCCTTCGGTGACCTCGTAGTCGCGGTAGTGCTCGGTGAGCAGCTTCGGGCGCGTCTCGGCGTAGTCGGCGACGAGCGCGCGAACCTTGTCGGCCGGGGCGTCGATGGTGCGCTCCGCGGTGGCCGTGACCTTTCCCATTTCACTCCTCCTGGCGAGCTTCGCGAACAGACTCCACGATTCCACCGTGACGCGCACCTCCCGCACGCGGCCCGGACGTCCCAGATAGTGAGCGGCGGAAGTCTGGTCTGGACACCTGTTTCCGCTGGTCAGAGCCACGCCGAGCACGCCGGAACTGGCGTAACACGGCGTTAACGTGCGCTGGCCATCCTCCCCGCCATGCCCACGACATCCCGCCGGACCAGGTCCGACGCCGCCCGGCAGCTCGCGGATCTGCTGCGCCGCCAGGTGCTGGCCGACGAGACGCTGCCGTGCGAGGAGGACCTCACGGTGGAGTTCTCGGCGACCCGCAACACCGTCCGAGAAGCCCTCGCGCTGCTGCGCGACGACGGCCTGATCGCGCGCCAGCCCGGCGTCGGCACGGTCGTCGTCGGGCACAAGTACCCGCACGGGCTCAACCGGCTGGCCGGGCTCGCCGAGGTGCTGCGCGAGCACGGCGAGGTCACCAACGACGTCCGGGCCGCGGACCTGGTGCCCGCGCCCGCCGTCGTGGCGCACCGGCTCGGCGTGCCCGAGCGGTCCGAGGTCGTCTACCTCGAACGGCTCCGGAGGCTCGACGGCGTCCCGCTGTCGCTCGACCTCACCTACCTGCTGCCGGAGATCGGGAAACCGCTGCTGGCGCACGACCTCGCCGGCCGGGACGTCTTCGCGCTCATCGAGGAGACCTCCGGGCAGCGGCTGGGCTACGCCGACATCGACGTCGAAGCGCTCAACGCCGACGCCGAGACGGCCGCGGTCCTCGACGTCCAGCCGGGGGCCGCGCTGCTGCGGTGGGAACGCCTGACGCACTTCGCCGACGGCAGGCCCGTCGACCTCGAGTACATCCGCCTGCGGGGCGACCGCTTGACCATGCGGGCCCGCCTCGACCGTTCCTGAAGGAGATCGCCGTGCCCCTCGTGCCGAACCGGGTCGACGTCCCGGTCACGATCGACGAGTCGAAGTGCCTCGACGGCTGCCGGCTCTGCGTCGACATGTGCCCGCTCGACTCGCTGGCCATCGACCCGGACACCGACAAGGCGTACATGCACGTCGACGAGTGCTGGTACTGCGGGCCGTGCGCCGCCCGCTGCCCGACGGGCGCGGTGACCATCAACATGCCTTACCTGCTGCGATGAAGGGCCTCCGGATCACGCTCGCCGCCGCGCTGCTGGCCGCGGGCTGCACCGCGAACGCGGCGTCGTCGAACGACGTCGACGTCGTCATCGGCTACCAGTCGAAGACGATCAACACCGTCACCGCGGGCACGCTGCTGCGCTCGCTGGGGTACTTCGAGCGGCGCCTGACCGGGCTCGGCAAGCGGGACGGAAAGCGCTATCACGTCACGTGGCAGGACTACTCGACCGGCGCGCCGATCACCGCGCAGATGGTCGCGGGCAAGATCGACATCGGCTCGATGGGCGACTACCCGTTGCTGATCAACGGTTCCCGCACGCAGGAGTTCGGCGACGGGCGCACCAAGCTGATCGCCGCCACCGGCTACAACCTGCTGGGCGCGCTCAACATGGTCGTCGTCCCGCCCGGCTCGCCCGCGCACACCCTGGCCGACCTGAAGGGGAAGAAGATCTCGGCCAGCATCGGCTCGGCCGGGCACGGCACCACCGTGCACGCCCTGCGGAACATCGGGATCAGCCCGGACGACGTGCATCTCCAGAACCAGGCGCCCGCGGTCGGGGTGTCCGGGCTGCAGTCCGGCGCGGTCGACGCGCTCGGGCAGTTCGTCGCCTGGCCGGGCCAGCTGGTGTTCGCGAACCAGGCGCGGCTGCTCTACGACGGCTCGGCGCTGAAGCTGCCCACGTGGCACGGCGTGGTCGCCCGGGAGTCCTATGCGGACAGCCACCACGACGTCGTCACGGAATTCCTTCGGGCGCAACGGGACGCGACGGACTACCTGCACACGCACCCGATGGACGCGGCACTGAAGGTCGCGTCCGCCACCAAGCTCCCGCCCGAAGTCGTCTACCTCTACAACGGCGCCGGCGGCATGGTCACCTTCGACCTGCCGCTCAAGCACCCGCTGATCAGCGCCCTCGAGACCGACGCGCCCTTCCTGCGCTCGATCGGCAACATCAAGCGGCTCGACCTCGGCGCGTTCGTCGACGACCGCTACCTGCGGGAGGTCTACGGCCCGGCCTACGACACCGCGGTGTCCTCATTGGACAACCCGGCGCCGGTCACCGGGTTCGACACGACGTGCGCCCAGGCCGTCACCGATCCGCGGACCGCCGGCGAGCTGTGGCTGAATGGGGAGACCGCCACGCATCCCGCCGCCACTCCGGCGTGCCTGCTCAAAGCCGTGGCGCACGCGGGAAAGCCGGTCCGCGCCGCCTACGTCCCCGACGCCGCCACCGGCACCCGCTGGTTCGCGGACAAGGCCGTCTGGGTGCGCGACGCGGGCGGCGCGCTGCTGCCGTTCACCACCGAAGACGGCGCCCGCGCCCACCTCGCCGCGCACCCCGGCGCGATCGTCAGCTACGCGCAAGCCGTGGAGGAGTCCCGATGACCCAGACCCTGGCGCACGAACCCACCGCGGTCGAAGCGCCGCCCTCACCACCGAAACGCCGCTTCGGCCGGTTCGCAGTCCGCGCCGGCAGTGTCGTCGCCGCGCTGGTGTTGTGGGAGCTGCTGACCGAATTCGACGTCGACCTGTGGCTGCACTTCGACCGCCTGCCCACGCCGGTCGAGGTGGCCCGCGACCTCGGCTACCAGCTCGGCACCGCCGTCTACTACCAGGACCTGCTCGACTCCCTGCGCCGGATCGTCACCGGCTTCGCGCTGGCCGCGGTGTTCGGCATCGCGCTCGGCACGGCGATCGCGCGCTCCCGCGGCACGTCCGACGTCGTCCAGCCGCTGCTGGAGGTGCTGCGGCCGATCCCGGCGATCGCGATGGTGCCGATCGCGATCCTGCTGTTCCCCAGCAACGAGCAGGGCATCGTGTTCATCACCTTCATCGCCGCGTTCTTCCCGGTGGTGGTCTCGACCCGGCACGCCGTGCGGGCGCTGCCGCTGGTCTGGGAGGACGCGATCCGCACGATGGGCGGGTCGCGGCGGCGGGTGCTGTGGAACGTCGTGCTGCCGGGCGCGCTGCCCGGCGTGTTCGGCGGGTTGTCCGTCGGCATGGGCGTTTCGTGGATCTGCGTGATCTCGGCGGAGATGATCTCCGGCGAGTTCGGCGTCGGCTACCGGACCTGGCAGGCCTACACCGTCGTCGACTACCCCGGCGTGATCGTCGGGATGCTCACCATCGGCCTGCTCGGCTGGGTCACCTCGGCCGCCGTGGAACTGCTGGGCCGCCGCGCCACCCGCTGGCTGCCCCGAGGGGAGAACTCATGACGCTGCGCACCGAGCACCTGACCGTCCACTACGGACAGCGGACCGTGCTGTCCGGCATCGACCTCGACGTCGCCGACGCGGAGATCCTCGCCGTGACCGGCCCGTCCGGCTGCGGGAAGTCGACGCTGCTGCGCGCGCTCGCCGGGCTGCTGCCGGTGTCGGCGGGCCGGATCCTGTCCGCCGGCGTCCCGGTGACCGGCACCTCGGCCGAACGCGCGCTGGTGTTCCAGGACGACGGGCTGCTGCCCTGGCGTTCCGTGCGGCGCAACGTCGAGCTGCCGCTGGCCATCCGGGGCGTGCCGCGGGTGCGGCGGCGGGCCGAAGCCGAGTCGTGGCTGGACCAGGTCGGGCTGGCCGGGTACGAGGACCACCTGCCGCGCGAGCTGTCCGGCGGGATGCGGCAACGCGTCCAGCTCGCCCGCACCCTGGCCGGGTCGCCGCGGGTGATCCTGGCCGACGAGCCGTTCGGCGCGCTCGACGCGCAGACCCGCACGGCGATGCAGCGCCTGCTGGTCGAGGTCTGGCGCAAGCGGCCGACGACGGTGGTGTTCGTGACCCACGACGTCGACGAAGCGCTGTTCCTGGCCGACCGCGTCGCGGTGCTGACCCGCGGCGGGCGGCTGGCGAAGATCGTCGGGTCGTCGAGCCCGCGGACCGCGGAACCCGCGGCGGCGGCCGAGCGCGCCGAGGTGCTGGACGGGCTGGTGGCGGCGTGACGTTCGAAGCACCCCCGGTGGCCACGCGGACCCACTTCGAGACCGACGTCCTCGTGATCGGCGGCGGCACGGCCGGGACCATGGCCGCGCTGACCGCCGCCGAGCACGGCGCGAACGTGCTGCTGCTGGAAAAGGCGCACGTCCGGCACTCGGGCGCGCTCGCGATGGGCATGGACGGCGTGAACAACGCGGTCATCCCCGGCAAGGCGACGCCGGAGGACTACGTCGCCGAGATCACCCGCGCCAACGACGGCGTCGTCGACCAGTCCACTGTGTACCAGACGGCGCGGCGCGGGTTCGCCATGGTGCGGCGGCTGGAGAAGTACGGCGTCAAGTTCGAAAAGGACGAGTACGGCGAGTACGCCGTCCGGCGCGTGCACCGCTCCGGCAGCTACGTCCTGCCGATGCCGGAGGGCAAGGACATCAAGAAGGTGCTCTACCGCGTGCTGCGGCAAAAGCAGATGCGCGAGCGCATCACGATCGAGAACCGCGTGATGCCGGTGCGGGTGCTGACCTCGGGCGGCCGCGCGGTCGGCGCCGCCGGGTTCAACACCCGGACCGGGGAGTTCGTCACGGTTTCGACGTCCGCGGTGATCCTCGCGACCGGCCCGTGTGGACGGTTGGGCCTGCCGGCGAGCGGCTACCTCTACGGCACCTACGAGAACCCGACCAACGCGGGCGACGGCTACGCGATGGCCTACCACGCGGGCGCGGAGCTGTCCGGCATCGAGTGCTTCCAGATCAACCCGCTGATCAAGGACTACAACGGCCCGGCCTGCGCCTACGTCGCCAACCCGTTCGGCGGCTACCAGGTCAACGCCGCGGGCGACCGGTTCGTCGACTGCGACTACTGGTCCGGGCAGATGATGGCCGAGGTCTCGCGCGAGATCTCCTCCGCACGCGGCCCGATCTACCTCAAGCTGACGCACCTGCCGGAAGAGACGCTCGGCGCGCTGGAGAACATCCTGCACACGACGGAACGGCCGACGCGCGGCACGTTCCACGCCACCCGCGGCCACGACTACCGCACGCACGACGTCGAGATGCACATCTCGGAAATCGGCCTGTGCGGCGGGCATTCGGCGTCCGGCGTCCGGGTCGACGAGAACGGCGCCACGACGGTCCCCGGCCTGTACGCGGCGGGCGACCTCGCGTGCGTGCCGCACAACTACATGATCGGCGCGTTCGTCTACGGCGACCTCGCGGGGGCGCACGCCTCGAAGTCGTTGCGGCCGCTGGTGCCGTTGCCCGAAGACCAGATCGCCGCGGCGCATTCCCTGATCTACCGGCCACTGTCCCATCCGGACGGTCCGCCGCAGCAGCAGGTGGAGTACAAGCTGCGCCGGTTCGTCAACGACTACGTGGCCCCGCCCAAGACGACGGCGAAGCTGGAGATCGCGCTGGAGACGTTCGCGCGGATGTCCGGGGAGATCGCCGGCATGGGCGCGCGGACCCCGCACGAGCTGATGCGCTGCGCGGAGGTGACGTTCATCCGGGACTGCGCGGAGATGGCGGCGCGGGCGTCGCTGGTGCGGACCGAAAGCCGCTGGGGGCTCTACCACGACCGCACCGACCACCCGGGCCGCGACGACGTGTCGTGGCTGGCGCACCTCGACCTCCGCAAGACCCCGGACGGCGAGATGGAGTTCGTGAAGCGGCCGGTGGCGCCGTACGTCGTGCCGGTACCGGAGTTTTCGGTGCCGGAGTTCGCGCCCGAGGTGCTCGGCACCCACACGGCGTTCAGCGGCCACACGCCACCGGACGCGGTCACGTCGGCGGCGCCCGCGCGGACGCATTCGTCGCCGCGGGTGCTGGAGGTCGTCGCCATGGCGGAGGAGCAGCCGTCCCTCGCGGCGCTTTCGCCGTACCTGACCGACCCGGACGCCGAGGTCCGGACGACGGCGATCGCGGTCCTCACCGAGTCGGCCCCGGAAGACTTCGGCCCGGCACTGGTCAAGGCCCTCCACGACATCGACGCCCGCGTCCGCGCCGCGGCGGCGGCCGGCCTCCGGGAGCTGGTGGAGGTACTGCCCCTGTCGTCCACTTTGGACTCCGGGCTTCGGTCGGCACTGTCGGTGTCGGACGCGGACGTGCGCTCGGTGGCCTTGGACGTCCTGCGCGCCCTGCGGCTCGGCGACCCCGAGCTGTTCGCGACGTCCTCGGCCGACCCGGCGGTGGCGGTCCGCCTGGAGGCGATCCGCGGCTTGGTGTCCCTGGACGCGGCTTCGAACCTGGCCGCGGCGGCCACGGACCCGTCCCGCGAGGTCCGCGTCGCGGTGGCGGCCGGCTTGGGCACGATCGGCGACCCGCGGTCCACCGGAACGGTGGCGACACTGGCCGCCGACCCGGACCCCCTGGTCCGAGCGGCGGCCTTGACGGCGGCGGCCGACCTCGGCACCGGCGGCGACCTGCCGGAGTTGGCATTCGCGGCACTGACGGACCCGGCGTGGCAGGTCCGCCGAGGAGCGGCGACGGCGCTGGGTGCGTTGGCCGAGCCGTCGGAACCGCTGCTGGGCGCGTTGGAGGACGAGCACCCGAACGTCCGCCGCGCGGCGGTCCAGGCCCTGGGCAAGTGGGCACGGAGGCCTGCGGTCGCTTCGCGGCTTCGGGCGCGCCGGACCGACTCGGACGCGGACGTCCGCGCGTACACGCGAATGGCGCTGGACGGC
>NZ_JAAGNB010001842.1:0-1604 GCF_010550475.1 Amycolatopsis sp. SID8362 | reverse complement strand
GCGTTCACGGGCTTCTCGGCGTCGCTGGAGGACGATCTGCGGGCGGGACTGGCGCGGGCGGCGGAGGCGATCGATTCCGGCGCCGCCGCGGCGATGCTGGACCGCTGGATCGCCTTCAGCTGACCTTCACGGGCTGAGCTTCGGTCCGGCGGCCGCGCTGCGGAGCCAGTGCGGCCGCCAGGACCGCGAGCATGCCCAGCCCCTCCGGCCAGCTCGGGCGGTGGCCGTAGAAGGCGATGTCCACCAGCACGGCGACCACCGGGTACAGGTAGGACAGCAGCGCCACCGTCGTGGTCGGCAGCTTGCCGATGCTCGCGTACATCAGCACGTACATCAGTGCCGTGTGGACGGTCCCGAGCAGGACGAGCCACAGCAGCCCCGAAGTCGTCGTGGGCAGGGGCGTGACGAGCAGCAGAGGTGCCAGCACCAGCGCGCCCACCGTCGTCTGCACGGCGGCCAGGAGGTGCGGCCGGATGTGCTTCAGCTGCTTCGCGACGAAGGACGCTCCCGCGTACAGCACGGCGGCGCCGAGTGCGAGGCCGATTCCGGCCAGCTGCACGGGTTTGCCGTCCTCGCCGTGGGCGGAAAGCGAGATCAACGCCACTCCGCCGAACGCGACGGCGGCCCGGGCCAGGTGGCTCTTCGCGACCTTCTCGCCGAGGAACGCGGCCGCCAGGCCGACCAGGATCAGCGGCTGCGTGTGGTAGACGACCGTGCTGACCGAGATCGACGACAGCGCGTACGAAGCGAACAGCAGCACCCAGTTGCCGACCAGGAAGAGCCCGCCCAGCACGGCGAGGCCGAGGTCGCGGCGGGACGGCCGCCAGGCCTGCAGCCAGCCGCGGGAGAGGCACCACAGGACCAGCAACGCGCCCCCGACGAAGCAGCGGGCGAAGGCCACCGCCGGCGCGGCCGCGCCGCTCTCGAGGACGACGGCGCCGATCGTGCCGGACATGGCCATCGCCGCGGACCACTGGAGCAGCGGGCGGGTTTCCGAATTCGTCATGACGACCAGGTTCGTCTCGCCGGCGCCCGCCAACCAGTGTCAGAGATGACAACGGCCGCAAAACTTGTGACAGACTGGCCGGCATGGACGTCAACCGGGTCGCGGTGGTGCTCGCCGACCGCGTTTCGCCGTTCGAGCTGGGCGTCGCGTGCGAGGTCTTCGGCACCGACCGCAGCGCCGACGGCATCGAGGGCTGGGACTTCGGCGTCTGCTCGCCGGGCGGCGGCGCGGTCGCCAGCTGGTCCGGGTTCGGGCTCTCCGGCCTCCAGGACCTCGACTACGCGGCGACGGCGGACCTGCTCATCGTCCCGACGTGCGCACCCCGGACCGCGCCCCCGCCCGAGCCGGTGTTGGACGTCCTGCGCGACGCCGCCGCACGCGGGGCGTGGGTCGCGGGGTTCTGCGCGGGCGTCTTCACGCTGGGCTACGCGGGCCTGCTGGACGGGCGGCGCTGCACGGTCCACTGGGTGTACGAGGCCGAGTTCCGCGCGCGCTTCCCCACCGCCGACGTCGACCCGCAGGCGCTGTACGCCGACGACGGCGGCGTCCTGACCAGCGCGGGCACGGTCGCGGCGGTCGACCTGTGCCTGCACCTGGT
>NZ_JAAGNB010001784.1:0-3562 GCF_010550475.1 Amycolatopsis sp. SID8362 | reverse complement strand
CCTGGTGGCCGCGACGGTGTGGGCGCTGCCGACGTCGGCCGCGGTGCCGGGCGCGGACCCGATGGCCGAACTGGTGATCGCCGTCGACACCGCCCTGGACGGCGACGACCCCGTGACCGAGCTGTGCGCGTGGCAGCGCACCCGCCTCGCGCGCTGGCGCGAAGCCCCCGGACCGGCCCGCTCGCCCGCCTTCTGGGCGGCGCTGACCTGCCTCGACGCCTCCGACGACGGGCAAACCTGGGTTCGGTAGCACCGCGGCCCGCCGAAGCTGTGCGCACCGCACAGAGAGGCAGGACCCGATGTTCAAGAAGATCCGCCGCCAGGTCGACGAAGCCACCCGCCAGGGCGCGGCCCGTGGCGCGCAGCAGTTCCAGCAGCACGCGGAGCAGTTCCGCCGCGCGGCCGCCGCCGAGGGGCACGACATCACCCCGCAGCTCCCGACGCCGCAGCTGGCGGCGCAGGCGTTCCGGGCGATGAACGCCGACCCCGCGACGGCGGAGTTCCTGGCGCTGCCCGCCGACGAGCAACTGCGCCAGCAGCAGGAACTGCAGGCCTACGGCACGGAACTGCGCCGGCTGTACGACACGGGCGAGCCGGCCACGCTGGTCGTGCGCGCGCTGGAGCCCACCGAGCGGACGGTCGCCGGCCAGGCCCGGTACACCGCCACGCTGGAGGTCACCCGCGCCGACGGCACCACCTACCGGACGGTCACCCCGCTGATCACCCCGCTGGCGACGATCCAGCAGTACGCGCCCGGCACCCGGCACGAGGCCAGGGTCGATCCGGCCGACCCGGCGAAGGTCGCGGTGTTCGGGCCGATCGCTTAGCGGCATGGCTGCCGGGTCGGCGCCCGGTTCCCGAGGTCGAGCCGGCCATGAACCCAACCAACAACCGAAAGGAGGCGCGGTGTTCGCCTTCGGATTGCCGGACGACTCGCGGCCGGGGCGTCGCGGGCGGCGGCTGTGGCTGCTCGGCGTGCCCACCACGCTCGCCTGGGCGGCGGCCGGCTGGTCCGGCTCGCTCGGGCTGCTGGACGGCTTCCGGCTGATGTCGCTGAACCGCGTCGGCGCGTGGGGGGCCGACGCGGGCCCGGCGGCTTCGCTCGTGCTGTTCTTCAGCCTCGCCGTCACGGTGGCCTCGTCGCTCGGCTTCGCGATGCTGTGGGCGGCCGGGCCGTCCCTGGGCCGGTTGGCGATCGGCTTCCGGGCGGGCTCGCTCGCCGCCGCACTGGGCGTGGCGCTGGGCGGCGGTGTGGCGATCCCGTCGTGGACGCCGCCGGAGTCGGTGGGGCGGCGGCTGCCGTTCGCCGGGGGCGACGGCGAGCCGTGGTCCGATGTGGACTGGGTCGTCTACTACGAGCCCTACCTGGTACCGGCGGTCGCCGCGGTGATCGCGCTGGTGCTGATCGCGGTGCTGCTGCGGGAGTTCCTCACCGCGGCGGAGGCCGACGACCGCGCCGAAGCCCTGCGCCGGTACGGCCGCGAGGTGACCGGGTACGTCACGCACGTCGAGTTCACCGACGTCTGGGTGCTGGGGAACCCGCGGTACGTCGTCCACGTCCGGTTCCCGGTGGAAACCGGCGAGCGCACGGTGGTGACGACGATGGTCACGCCCGTCCTGCGGTCCCCGGCGCGCGGTTCCGCCGTCCTCGTCCGCTACGACCCCCAGGACCCGGAAGCCGTTCTGGTGGAACCGGATCCGGCCGGGTCGCCCTTCTGCTGAGGAGCTCTCATGTCCCCTGCCGCCCTCGTTCGCGGCTTCCTCGGCGGCGGTGTCGCCGGGGCGGCGCTGAGCGCCTTCGTCACCGGGATCGTGCTCGAGGAGGTCCCGCTGTTCCTGACCGCCTTCGGCCTTCCCATCGCCTACGGCGCCCTGCTGTTCGCCGCCGGGATGCCCCGCCGCGCCCGCGAGGCGGCGGTCGTTCCGCGTGTCGCGCTGGCGCGGATCGAAAGCCGGCGGGCCGGTGGTACCGAGACGGGCGACGTCCCGGTCACCCTCGTGCTCACCGTCGACGGCTCTCCGCCGTTCCGCGTCGAGATCACCCACCACGTCAACCTGGCCGACCTGCCGGACATCCGGGTGGGCGACGTCCTCGTGGTCGAGTACCCGCCGGACCGGCCGTGGCGCGCCGAGGTCGTCGCGCACCCGACGGCGGAATGGCGGCGCCGGGCGGAAGAGGCGGTGATCGAGCCGGCGCCCCAGTCCGCGGTGGTCGGCCCGCCGCCGGAGGGGTGCGCGTTCTCGGTGGTCGCGTTCGCGGGCCTGCTGCTCGGCGCGGCGGTCGTCCTCGGGCTGTTCCGGGTGGAGCTGTTCAGCCCCGCGGAAGAGCAGCCCGAGTCGACCACGACGGAGGTGACCACCACGACGGAGACGTTCAGCTTCCACATCACCGTCGGCGGGCCCGGCGGCACCACCACCTTCGTCCTGCCGCCGCGGTGAAGCTCACGTCGACGCCGGCGCGCGAGGGGGCTCAAGTGGCCGGGTACTGGGACTTCTCGAGCAGCCGGGCCAAGTGCACGGCGTTGCGCACCAGCGTGGCGTTCGTGGACGCGACGGCCTCGGGCGTTTCGTCGAGGTCGTTGTAGTCGCCGCCCTGCATGGCTTCGCCGTTCCAGCACGCGCTGCGCGACGCTGGACATGTGCCCGACCCACGTCGGCGTGGCCACGAGCAGGATGTCGGCCGCCTGGACCTTGGCGCGGATCGACGGCCACGCGTCGCCGTCGCCCATGTCGGCTTCGACGCCGGGCCGGACGTCGTGGTCCACGACGCGCATGAGTACCTCCGTGGTCGGGCGTGCGTCCGGGTTCCCCGCTCCGGGACGGTCGAACCGGGAAGATCAGCGCGGCAGCGTGACCTCCACGGTCGTGCCCCGGCCCGGCGTGCTCTCCACCGCGAGCCCGCCGCCCATCGCCTCGGCGAGGCCCTTGGCCAGCGGGAGGCCGAGGCCGACGCCCTCGCCGGAGTCGGCGCCGAGGCGGTCGAACGGGGTGAACAGCCGGTCGAGGTGTTCCGGGGCGATGCCGCGGCCGCTGTCGGCGACGGTGATGACCACCGCGTCCGGCTCGGTGCGGGTGGTGAGCACGACCGTCCCGCCCGTCCGGTTGTAGCGGACGGCGTTGCCCGCGAGGTTGAGCAGGATCTGCTTGAGCCGCCGCTCGTCGCCGTGCAGCGTGGCCGGGCCGCTCTCGTCGCGCAGGTGGACGCCTTCCGCGTCGGCGAGCGGCTCCAGCAGGCTCAGCACCTCCGCGACCACGGCGGGCACGTCGATGTCCACCGGGTGCAGCGGCAGCGCCCTGGCCTCGATCCGGGCCACGTCGAGGACGTCGTCCACCATGGCGAGGATGTGCCCGGCCGCGCCGGTGATGTGCTCGAGCGCCGCCTGGCGGCGTTCCGGCGGCAGGTCGAGCGACCCGAGCAGCTCGGTGAACCCGGTGACGGCCTGCAGCGGCGTGCGGAGCTCGTGGCCGAGGGCGGCGACGAAGTCGGTCTTGGCGCGGCTGGCCCGCTCGGCGGCCTGGCGGGCGACGTCGGCCTCGTGCCGGGCCTGGCGCTCGCGCTCGG
>NZ_JAAGNB010001737.1:0-3078 GCF_010550475.1 Amycolatopsis sp. SID8362 | reverse complement strand
GCGGGAGTGGTCGTCGATGACGGTGTGCACGAACGCGGTGCCGGTGCGGGGCTTGTAGTCCGCGCCGCGGGGCAAGCCTGGCGTGGCGCGTTTGTTGCGCTCGCCTTGCTGCCGGCCGAGGTAGCGGTGCCCGCCGCCGTCGGGGATGTTGCCGAACTTGGTGACATCGACGTGGATCAGCGAGCCGGGATGGTCGTGTTCGTAGCGGCGCAGCGGTTCGCCGGTGACCCGGTCGATGCGGGACAGCCGGTTGATCCGGCAGCGCACCAGCACCGCGTGCACGGTCGAAGCCGGGACGTTGAGCCGGCCGGCGATCTGGACCGGGCCGAGTCGGTGGCGCCATCGCAGCCGCACGATCGCCCGCATGAGGTGTTCGGGGGTGCGGGTCGGGCTGTGGTGGGGGCGGCTGCTGCGGTCAGCCATCCCTGCCGCGCCCTCGAGCCGGTAGCGCTGCGCCCATTTCGCGGCCGTTTTGGCGGCGACCATGAACATCTTGGCCGCTTCAGCGTGGGTCCAACCGTGTTCGACGACCAGCCGGGCGAGTCGCAGCCGGGTGCGCGGGGTCAGGGTGGCGTTAGGGTGGGACACGAAGGCCTCCGGCGGGTGAAGCGGTTCCTAGACAGCTCCACTTCACATCCGGAGGCCTTCACCTGTCAGCACGACAGGCCGCCAGTGATCACCTCAACTCGGGACAACGTCCCCGGACATCACACCTAGACCTCCCCCGCCCCTCGTCCCAGCCGCAGTCAGCACCGGAGACCCGGGGTCAAGGGTGAGCGAAGCGAATCGCGAAGCGACGCCGAAGGCGCCCTTGAGGCCGGGTATCCGGTGTTGAACAATCGAAGACGAGGAGCCGGGACCCACTCAGGCAGCCGGAACACCGGCACGCTTACCCACCCGCCGAATCCACCACAAAACCGGCCCAGCCACCAGCCAACTGAAGAACACAAAGCTCCCCAGCGGCAGCAACGTCAACGTCGCCGACCGCCCCGCCACCCGAGCCAGCTCCGGATCGGACGCGTCGTACTCGATCCGAACCAGCTGCCCCGCGGCCAGCCCATCCGGGTACAACACCCCATTGGCCGGACTGTGCACAATCCCATCCGGCGTCTCGAAGTGGATGATCGTCCGATCGAACGCCACCGAGTCGACCGTCGCCGTCGCGGTACCGAGCTGAGCGGAGATCGCGCCGTCGTTGCGGATCGCCGCGAACAGCAAGCAGACGCACATCACGGTGAGGAGCGAGGCGACGCCGAGGGTGGCCCACCACCCGACGCGCCTCGCCCGCTCACCTCTCGTGCTCACGCCGCGAGCGTAGCGGTCCCGCTCAGTGCGCGTGTTCGGCGGCGAGAATCCGGTGGTTCGCCTGGATCTGATCGAAGGACCGGGGCTTCACCGAGGCCGAGCGAGCCGAGAAAGCAGCCGCTCCGTTCGGGCCCACCGCGGGCTTCCCCGCCGTGTACAGCCACGTCTGGAACAGGTCGTGCAGCGGCTTGCCCGAGATCTTCTCCGCCAGCGCGATGAAGTCGAGGATCCGCCCGTCCGACCCGCCCCGCTGCGCCTGCCACGTCTTCAAGATGGTGAAGAACGCCTCGTCGCCGACCGCGGTCCGCAACGCCTGCAGCGTCAGCGCGCCGCGGTCGTACACGGCGTTGTCGAACTGGTTGTCCGCGCCCGGGTCGGCCGGGACGAGCTTCCACAGGTCGGCGTCGGCCGCGTTGGAGTCGTAGGTGTACTGCGCCAGCTCGGCGACCGTGCCCTCGCCCTCGTGCTCCGACCACAGCCACTCCGCGTAGGACGCGAAGCCCTCGTTCAGCCAGATGTCGCTCCAGCGGCCGAGGGAGACGTTGTCGCCGTACCACTGGTGCGCGTTCTCGTGCGCGATCAGCGTCGTGTTCGACCCCGCGCGGAAGTTGCGGGCGCCGTAGGTCGGCCGGGTCTGGTTCTCCAGGGAGAAGGTGATGCCGCTGGTGACGACGCCGCCCTCCGCCTCGAACGGGTACGGGCCGAACTGGCTGGCCAGGAACTCGTTGATCTCCGGCGTCCGCTCGACGCTCGCCTTCGCCGCGTACAGCGAGTCGCCGAGGTCAGCGCCGTACGCGGTGACGAACGGCTTGCCGTCCGGCGTCGTGGACTGGACCAGCTCGTACTTGCCGACGATGAACGACGTCAGGTACGTCGCCTGCGGCTTGGTGCTGCGCCACTGCCAGCGGGTCCAGCCCGCCCGGCTCTTCGTGGTGCGCACGAGCGAGCCGTTGGAGATGGCAACGTTGTCGTCCGGGGCTTCGATCGAGACGTCGTAGGTCGCCTTGTCCGTCGGGTGGTCGTTGGCCGGGAACCACCACGCCGAGCTCTGCGGCTCGTCGATGCCGAGCGCGCCGAACGCCCCCTTCTTCCAGGCGTTCAGCCCGTCCACCTGCTCCGTCGACGGCGTGTCCGAGTACGCCACGACGACGGTCGCGGTCTGGCCCTTGAGCAGCGGCTGCGCCGGGGTGACGACGAGTTCGCCGTTGCCGGTCTGGTTCGTGAACCGCGCCGGGCGGTTGTTCACGCGCACGCTCGACGCCTTCAGCGCGAAGTCGAGGTCGAACCGCGAGAGGTCCTGCGTCGCGGTGAGCAGCAGCGTGGTGGTGCCGGCCAGCACGTCGGTCGCGGGCTGGTAGCTCAGGCGGATGTCGTAGTGCAGCACGTCCGTGCCGCCGTTGCCGGCGTTCGGGTAGTACGCGTCACCGACGCCGGGGGCACCGGGCGACGGGGCCGCACTGGCGGTACCGGCGAGCAGCACCGAGGCGACCCCGGCCGCGAGCACACCGAGGCCGGTGCGAGTTCTTGCACGCATTCGAATCCCTCCAACGGGTGAGGTTCAGCGCGCTCGAACGTAGCCAGCCAACGGGGTGCCAGGTACCGGCGAAGGAAGGTTCTTACCTCCTGGGACCCGGTCCGGAAACCGGTTGACTCAGGCTGAGGAAACCGCCGCGGACACGGCCGCGCGCAGGCGGGCGTGCAGGTCGCGGTGCCGGGCCCGGTCGACCCGCACCTCGACGACCCGCAGGCCCGGCGCGGGCACCAGCGCGGCCC
>NZ_JAAGNB010001682.1:0-9840 GCF_010550475.1 Amycolatopsis sp. SID8362 | reverse complement strand
CGGCCGACCCGGGCCTTGGCCGTGGGGACAGCACCGCCGGGCGGGGGTCGTCGTCGAGGACCGCGATGGTCAGGCGTCCGTGGCGGAGGTCCAGCCTGAGGGTGGCGGCCGATGTCGTGTGCTGGACCGCGTTCGTCGCCAGCTCGCCGGCGACGAGGATGCCGTCGTAGACGAAGTGCGTGACGTCCCACTCCGCGCACGCGCGGCGCACCGCGGCACGCGCGACCGCCGGTGCTTCGCTGCCGCGGGGCAGCAGGAGCTCCGCCTGGCGCCGGGCCGGTTTGCCCAGGGCGCGTTCGGCGCTGGGGACGTCCTCGCCGAGTGCCGCTTCGCGGTGGACGCCGTGCTCCCGCAACGCTCGCGCGTGAGCGGCGGTGCCGGTGGCCAGTGCGAGCGGGATTCCCGGCCAGATCCGGATCCGGCGGGCGACGAGGGCGAACACCCCGACCGGTGCCAGCGCGCTGAAGTCGAGTTCGCCGACGCCGGCGATGACCGCGTCCGGGCCGTCCGCCGCGATTTCCAGGAGGCCGTCGCGCAGCCGGCGGTAGCTGCCCAGGTGCAGGCCGCCCGTGATGGTGACCAGCGTGTAGTGCGGGCGGGGAGCGACTTCGAGGTCGAGCGTGCCCTGCATCGTCCCTCCTCCGCTGCGCACCCGGCACCCCAACGCTAGGACCGGACCGGCGCCCGCGGTAGTCCCCACGGGCGGGTGAGAAACCGGTACGCGGCTGTACCCCGGACCTACTCGCTGGTAGGTTCACGCCGTCGAGTGATCCACTTCATGATTCAAAGGGGAGTCATGATCCGCACGCACGCCCGTTTCCCGGCCCTCGCCGCCGCGCTCGCGCTGGTGTTCACCGCCGCGACGGCGACCGCGGCCGACGCCCAGCCGTCCGATTCCTTCTACTCCTACGACGGCAGCGCGCCGCTGTCGTCGTACGCGCCGGGGACCGTGCTCAAGACCCGGACCCTGGCCTACCACGTGGCCGGCCTCGCCACGCCGGTGCAGGCCGTGCAGCTGCTCTACCGCACCACCGACGCGCAGGGCAGGCCGTCCGCCAACGTCACCTCCGTGGTCCGCAGCATCACCGGCGACCGCACGAAAGCCGTTTCGTACCAGTCGGCCTACGACTCGCTCGACCCCGCCGACTCGCCGTCGCGCGCGATCGCCGGCGACGTCACGCTCGGCGGGCTCCTACCCAACGGCGAGTCGCTCCTGCTGCTCCCGTCGCTCTTGCAGGGGTACAACGTCGTCGTGCCCGACACCGAAGGGCAGACCGCGGACTTCGCGGCGGGGCCGGAATACGGCACCACGACGCTCGACTCGATCCGCGCGGCGACCAGCTCGGCCGCCACCGGCATGGACGACCGCACGAAGTTCGGCCTCCTCGGCTACTCGGGCGGCGCCATCGCGACCGGCTGGGCGGCGGCCCTCGCGCCGAGCTACGCCCCGGACGTGAACCGGAACCTCGTCGGGTTCACCGAAGGCGGGGTGCTCGTCGACCCCGCGCACAACCTGAAGTACGTCGGCGGGAGCCCGGTGTGGTCCGGGGTCATCCCGATGGCGCTGATCGGGGTCGCCCGCGGCTTCGGCATCGACCTGCGGCCGTACGCGAGCGAGTACGGGCTGAAGGTGCTCGACGAGCTGGAGCACGCGTCGATCATCACGGCGCTGGGCCGGTACCCGGGCCTGACGTGGCGGAAGCTGGTGAAACCGGAGTACGCCAACCCGGATTCGGTGCCGCCGTTCGTCGCCGCCGTGAACAAGGTCAACATCGGGTCGGCGCCGACGCCGTCGGTCCCGGGGTTCATCGCCCAGGGCAACGCCGGGTTCCTCGAAGGGACGACGAGCAACCTGCCGGGCATCGGCACCGGGGACGGCGTGATGGTCGCCGGCGACGTGCGGGCGCTGGCCCGCCAGTACTGCGCGACGGGCAACGACTCAATCAAGTACGCCCAGTACGACGCGCTCAGCCACGTCGGCGGCGTGGCAGCTTGGGCACCGGCGGCGCTGGGCTGGCTCGCCGACCGGTTCGCCGGCAAGCCCGCGCCGTCGAGCTGCGGTCACATCCCGGCCGGGAACTCGCTCGCGCCGGAGGAGCCGGCCTGAGGCACCGCGGACAGGCCCCGGCGGAGGCCGCGCGGTGGACCGCGCGGTGGCGTCCGGGGGAACTGGCAGCCGCGCCGACGTCGATGCGGCCCGCGCGCGTGCCCGGCGTGGCCGATTTCGTACCAGTGCGGCTCTTCGGCGCCGGCCCGGCCCGGAGGGAGCGGTCGGCGTGTGCGAGGACGACGTGCCGGGTCGGTTGCGTGCGGGTCAGGTGGTCGAGCACCGCGGTCATCGGGGTGATCCCCAGGGCTTCGGCAAAGTCGGGGCAGCACGGCCGATCCGGCCATCCGCGATGTAGTGAAAGAGTCATTCACCTCGCCAGACGACATGAATGACCCATTCACGACATCCCCGCGACGCCGGGCAGACCACGCGGCAAGGCACTCTGTCACCGGTCACACGCTCGCCGGCGCGACTTTGCCGGGACCCGGGGGTGATCCCGATGGCCGTCGGACATCTCACGCGGTGGGGCCGAGCGCGCGCAGGCGGCCGGCGAGGTAGCGCCGGTCGGCGGGCTTGGTGGCCAGGTCGTGGGCACGCCGGTACGCGGCCGCCGCGTCGGTGGTGCGGCCGAGGCGGCGCAGGAGGTCCGCACGGGCGGCGTGCAGCAGGTGGTACTGGTCGAGGCCCTCGATCCGGTCGATGAGCGCGAGCCCCTCGGCCGGCGTGGTGGCCATGGCGACGGCGACGGCGTGGTTCAGCGCGACGACCGGGGACGGGGCGACCAGCAGCAGCTGTTCGTACAGGCCCGCGATACCCGCCCAGTCCGTTTCGCCGGCCGACGGCGCCTGCGCGTGCAGCACGGCGATGGCGGCCTGCAGCTGGTACGGCCCGGGTGCGCCGAGGCGCAGCGCCCGGTCGAGCAGCCCGACGGCTTCGGCGATGCCGGCGCGGTCCCAGCGCGTCCGGTCCTGGTCTTCGAGCAGGACGACGTCGCCGTGCTCGTCGTAGCGCGCCTCCGCCCGCGAGTCCTGCAGGAGCAGCAGCGCGGCCAGGCCGAGGGCCTCCGGTTCGTCGGGCATCAGGGCCGCGACGAGCTTGGCCAGCCGCACCGCTTCCCGCTGCAGTTCGCGGTACTCCGGCCGGTCGCCCTCGGCGGTGTAGCCGCGGGTGAAGATCAGGTAGACCACCGCGAGGACGCCGGTGAGCCGCTCGGGCAGCAGGTGGTCGGCGGGGACGGCGAGGCTGATCCCGGCGTCGCGGATCTTGCGCTTGGCCCGGACCAGCCGCTGGGCCAGCGCGGCCTCCCCGACCAGGAACGTGCGCGCGATCTGCCCGGCGGTCAGGCCGGCCACGGCGTGCAGCGTCAACGCGACGCGCACGTCTTCGGCCAGCGCCGGGTGGCAGCAGGTGAAGATCAGGCTGAGCCGCTCGTCGCCGACGGCGAGCAGGCTGCTTTCCCCGTCGTCCATCGTGGTCACCTCCGGCGCCGGGCCGAGTTCGGCGAGCTTCTCCCGGCCCCGGCGGGCCCGCCGGAGCCGGTCGACCGCGCTGTTGCGGGCCGCGGTCAGCAGCCAGGCGACCGGGTCGGCCGGCTCGCCGCCGTCCCACTTGCGCAGGGCGAGCGCGCACGCGTCCTGCAGCGCGTCCTCGGCGAGTTCGAAGTCGCCGAGGACGCGGACCAGCGCCGCGAGCATCCGGGTCCGGTGCTCGCGGTAGGTCGTCCGCAGGAGCTGCTCCGAAGTCATCCGCGGTGGTCGAGCCCCGGCACGCCGGCGATCGGGCGGACCTCGATCGAGCCGTCCAGTGCCATCGGGCACAGCGCGGCCAGCTCGAGTGCCTCGTCGAGGTCGCGGCAGTCGAGGACGTAGGCGCCGCCGAGGTGCTCGTGGGTCTCGGGGTACGGGCCGTCGGTGATCAGCGTCTTGCCCTCGCGGACGGCGACCGTGGTCGCGGTGTGCTCGCGCTGCAGCGGGTGCCCCGAGACGAACACCCCGCGCCGCCGGCACTCGTCGGCGAAGGCGTTCACCCGGGCGAGTGCCTCCGGGAAGCGCGGGTCGCCGGGCTCCGGACGGTCGCAGTCGTAGATCAGGAGCATGTACTGCACGGGTTCCTCCAGCCGGTCGTGGTGCCTCTCATAGAGGATGACGAACGGCGGGCCCGCAACTCGACAGGCGCGCCCGGCGGATCCCGCCGGGCCGGCCGCCCGAATGTGCCGAAATCGCGGCCGCCCGATCGGGAAATGCGGCTGGGCGGAATTGCCCGAAAGGGCAGGCGCCATTGTTTTCGCGCCGGAACTAATGCGCGCTCATGTGCGGGAGGAGATCGCGGAGCGTATCGGACGGCTCGAGTCCCAGTTCCTCGAGCAGCGTGCAGCGGCACTGCTCGTACTGGTGCTGCGCGGCCGCCCGGTTGCCCGCCGCGAGGTGCGCGTCGATGAGGACGCGGTGGGCGCTCTCGCGCAACGGCTCCGCGCGCACCGCGGCCAGCCCGGCCGCCACCGCCTCACCGTGGCGGCCGGCCGTGGTGAGGCGCTTGGCCATGGCTTCCAAGGCGTAGAGCCGCAGCTGGTGGTACTGCTCCTGCTCGATCAGCACCCACTCGTTGTCCGACCATTCGGGCAGCAGGTCGGCCGACAGCTCGTCGCGGGTCTGGCGGGTCAGGATGTCGTCGCAGCCGCACGTCTTGTCGAGCAGGCAGTGCGCGCGGGCGACCGCGTCGTGGATGTCGACGGTGATGTTGCCCGCCAGCGCCATTTCCTGCGTGGACGCGTCGATCACGCGGTGCCCGGTGCGGGACGCGCGCCACAGCGACGAGCGCAGGTTCGCGTTGGCGCGGGGTGTCGTCGCCTCCGGCCACAGCGTTCTCGCCACGTACGTCCGCGTCCGCGGGCGGTCCTGCAGCGCGAGGAAGGCGAGCAGCCGTTGCGCGCTGTAGGACAGCACGACGGGGTCGTCTCCCACCAGCAGCGTGAACCCCTTGAGCAGCCGCAGTGTCACGATCTGTGTTGCTTCAATGCGCATCGGTTCCCCAACCTACGCCCGCACCGATCGGATCGACCCCACCTTGGGGCAATTCGCGAACCGCACGTGAAACGTTACGGGGAATTATCGTCGATGCGGCGTCAACGGGGCGTCACGAAAACGTCATCGGGCCCGCTCCCAGCTCGTCCAGCCAGCTCTGCACGGCCGCGTGCACCGCTTCCCGGGACGTCACCGCGACGGGTTTGGCCTCGTCGGTGCCGACCGTGGAGAGGATGCGGACCCGCAGGGCGCCGGGCTCGCCGCCTTCCAGCCACGCGCGCAGGACCATGCTGCCGGACCGTTCCTCGGGGACCTCCACCGACGCAGGATGCGCGCAGGCCTGTCACCACGGCGTCGCCGCCGCGTCAACGGCCGCACCGGGAACGCCGTCGTGACGTTCGGGCGACGCGCGGGTCGCGGCCCGGCCACGCCACCCCTGCGATGCTGCCGCGGCACAGCACGGGGGAGGACTGGCATGGGCGATTTCGGCGTCGTCGCCGACGTGTCGACGATCATCGTCGACCGGCTCACCGCGGCGTTGCGCGGACTGGATCCGAACGATCCGCCGACGGCGGTGCTGAGCGACCTCGAGGACCGGCCGAGCCGGGCGACGCTCACGGTCTTCCTGTACGAGATCGCCGAGGACCCCACCTCGCGCAACCGGCCGCCGGTGCGGTCGCTGCCGCCGGCCGCGCCGACGAGCCGCAAGCCGCCGATGGCGTTGCTGCTGCGGTACCTGATCACGCCGTGGGGCGGCAGCCAGGCCACCCAGCACCAGATGATCGGCCGCGCGCTCCAGGTCTTCTACGACGACGCGATCTGGACCGGCGAGGAGCTGACCGGCAGCCTCGCCGGCACCACGGAGGCACTGCAGTTCACGCTGACGCCGCTGACGCTCGATCAGAAGTCGTGGATCTGGTACGCGATCCAGAAGCCCTACCGGCTGTCCCTCAACTACGAGGTCCGGGTCGTCAACCTCGACTCGCTCGACGTTTCCGAGCTGCGGCTGGTCCGCAGCCGCACGATCGACGGGACACCGGTGCCATGACCCGCTTCTACCCCCTCGAATCCTCCGTCCTGCACAGCCCGGCGTGGTTCGTGCCCTTCGACGAGTTCGCCCAGCGCGCGCGGTCCGCCGACGTGACCACCGAGCTGGCGCGCTTCGACCCGGCCGCGAACGCCTGGGAGGTCCAGGAAACCCCGGCGATCCGCACGCCGAGCGCGGTGATCGCCTACCCGGAGCTCGGCCGGCGCCGCGGCCCGGGCGCGCAGCCCGAGCGGTTCCGCGTCCGGTTCAGCGCCATCGGGTTCGCGCCGCTGTACCCGGCGGACGGCGAGGACTTCGACGCGAGCCTGACCGGCGTCGAGTTCACCGCGTACCCGTACGACGACGACACCCCGCCCGCCGTGGCGGGCGAGCCGCGCGTCGTCCGGCTGTTGCCGAGCGTGGCCTTCCCGTACGGGCCCGGCGTCCGCACGGTCTACGGCGTCGTCCGCGCGAACGGGGTACCGGTGGCCAACGCGCTGGTCGAGGCGCACGGGGTCACGAGCCGGGACGGCGCGCCCTGGCAGGAGCGGACGCTGACCAGCGCGGCCGGCGCGTTCCGGCTCCCGCTGCGCTGGGAGGGCGAGCCCGTCACCGGGCTGCCGGAGCAGGTCTTCCACCTGAGCGCCACCGAACGGCCGGGCCGGACCGGCGCGCTGGACGTCCGGTTGCCCAGCGGCCGGAACACCAAGCACGTCATCGAGATCGTCGAGCAGTAGCGAAGGAGCTGAACCATGCCCGAGTACCTGAGCCCCGGCGTCTACGTCGAGGAGGTCGACGCGGGGCCGCGGCCGATCGCGGGGGTGAGCACCAGCACGGCGGGCATGGTCGGGGTCACCCAGCGCGGCCCGACCGACGGCAAGCCCAAGCTGGTGACGAACTTCCTGGAGTTCCAGACGACGTTCGGCGGGTTCCTGCCCGAGCCGGACCCGGCGATCCGGGACGCCTGGGCCGAAAACCCGACCGAAGGCGGCCGCTGGTGGCTGTTCCCGCTGGCGGTCAAGGGGTTCTTCGACAACGGCGGCCAGCGCCTCTACGTCAAGCGGGTCGCCAGCGCCACCGCGCAAGCCGCGTCCGGCACGTTCGGCACCGGCCTGGTCAGCGCGATCACCCGGGACGCCGCGGCCGGGGCGAAGGTGCTGGAGCTGGCCCACCTGGTCGGCTTCACCGGAACCGACGAGGTCAAGGTCTTCCGCGGCAGCGACAACGTCGAGATCGGCACCGTGACGATCACCGCGTACGACGCCGGCAAGGGGCGGGTCACGCTCGGCACCGGGCTGGCGGCGGAGGTCAAGGCGGCCCGCGGCGACTACGTGCAGAAGGCCCCGCGGGCGGCCACGCCGAGCCTGCGGTTCTCCGCGTCGAGCCCCGGTTCCTGGGGGAAGGCCGTCCAGGTGCGGATCACGCCGTCGGTGAGCGCGTCGCTGCCGGTGCTGCCCGACCCGAACGAGGGACCGCTGTTCGTCACCGCGCTCGCCGCCGAAGCCGCCGCCGACGCCACGTCCATCGTGGTGAACGCGGTGCCCGGGCTCGACCCCGACGACCTGCCCCACGACGTCTGGATCCTGATCGGCGAGCGGCGCTTCCCGGTCACCGTGGCGCAGCCGGAGGCGGGGAAGGTGACGCTCACGTTCCCCGACGGCACCACGCACGCGCCGTGGAAGACCGGTCTCACCGTGCGCCGGGTCCGCCTGGCCAACGCGGGCGCCGGCCCGAAGCTGCGGATCAGCGGTTCGAGCCGGCTGTACGAGGGCGCCGCCGTGCAGCTCGACACCGGTGACCGGCTGAGCACCCTGAACGTCGTCGCGATCGAGCCGGACGACGTCGTCACGTTCGACGCCGACACCCCCGCGCAGGTCTTCGAGACCGCCCGGCTGCAGCTGGTCGAGTCCACAGTGGATACCCGGTTCACGGATCCCGGTGGCGGCTCGGTGACCGAGACGTTCCGCAACCTGCGCCTGGTCGGCGACGCGCCCGGCACCGTGACCGGCACGCTGGCGAGCCAGTCGCGGCTGGTGCGGGCGACCGCGCTGGACCTGAGCACCGATCCCGCCGAGTTCCCGACGCCCGCCACCGGCTCGTGGCTCAGCCTCGCCGACGACGGCGACGACGCCTTCGGGGGCCTCGACGTCGGGGACTTCGTCGGCACGGACGGCGGGAGCGGCAAGCGCACCGGCATCGTGGCGCTGGAGGACATCGACGAGGTCGCGATCTGCGCGGTGCCCGGCGTGTGGGCGGGCACCGTCGAATCGGCGCTGGTGACGCACTGCGAACAGCTCAAGGACCGGTTCGCCGTCCTCGACCCGCGCGACGGCCTCGACATCGAGGGCATCCAGCAGTTCCGGGAACCGTTCGACACCAAGTACGCCGCGCTGTACTACCCGTGGCTGGTCGTCAACGACCCCTCGACCGGCAAGTTCGTCGAGGTGCCGCCGTCGGGGCACGTCATCGGGATCTACGCCCGCACCGACGTCGAGCGCGGCGTGCACAAGGCGCCGGCCAACACGGTCATCCGCGGCATCCGGTCGCCCGGCGGCATCGCGCAGGACGTCACCAAGCGGCACCAGGACCTGTTGAACCCCAAGGGGATCAACGCGTTGCGGTTCTTCCCCAACCTGGGCCAGCGGGTGTGGGGCGCGCGCACGCTGTCCTCGGACACGACGTGGAAGTACGTCAACGTGCGCCGGCTCTTCCTGTTCCTCGAGGAGTCGATCGACGAGGGCACGCAGTGGGTCGTGTTCGAGCCGAACGACGAGGCGCTGTGGGCGCTGGTGCGGCAGACGGTCGCGAACTTCCTCACCACCGTCTGGCGCAGCGGGGCGCTCTTCGGCAAGACCGCCGACGAGGCGTTCTTCGTCCACTGCGACCGCTCCACGATGACCGACGACGACATCGCGAACGGCAGGCTCATCTGCGTGATCGGGGTGGCGCCGGTGTTCCCGGCGGAGTTCGTGATCTTCCGGATCCAGCAGAAGACCCGCGAGCCCCAGCTCGTCTGACCACTGAAAGGCAACGGACATGCCACCTGTGACGCGCGACGACCCGTATGCCGCGTATAACTTCCTGGTCATCGTGACCAACGTCAGCGACGACGGCGTCGCGGTGAGCGGGTCGTTCACCGAAGCCAGCGGGCTGGACGTGGAACTGCCGGTGATCGAGTACCGCACCGGCAGCGAGGACATCACGGTCCGCAAGCTCGTGGGCCTCAAGAAGTTCCCGAGCGCGCTGACGTTCAAGCGCGGGGTCACCGGCCACGTCGGGTTCTGGAACTGGGTGAAGGAGGCGCTCGACGGCCGGGTGCGCCGCACGCCCGGCTCGATCGTGATGCTCGACGAGAACCGCCAGGAGGTCATGCGCTGGAACTTCAACCGGGCCTGGCCGACGAAGTACACCGGACCGTCGTTCAACGCGACCAAGAACGAGATCGCCATGGAGACGCTCGTGCTGGCCGTCGAGGAATTCGTGATCGACGCGTGATGACCAGCGCGGCGCTTCCCGGCGTTTCCCTGACCTTCGAGCGAGCGGCCTCCGGCGACGAGCCGCTGCGCACGGACGTGGCCGTGTTCCTCGGCCGCACCCGGCGCGGCCCGGTCGGCGTGCCCGTGCGCGTTGAGAGCTGGAACGACGTCGTGGGCGCGTTCGGCCCGCCCGACGGCACGTCGGCGACGCCGTACGCGCTGCGCGGGTTCTTCGAAAACCAGGGCCGGGCGGCGTGGGTGCTGCGG
>NZ_JAAGNB010001625.1:0-4234 GCF_010550475.1 Amycolatopsis sp. SID8362 | reverse complement strand
CGCGGTGGACGCGATCGCCGGCCGCGCCGACGTCGCCGAAGTGAAGCCCGCGGCGCAGGCCACCACCTGGAGCGAGCCGGGCAACCGGGACCTGCGCCAGGCCGTGGCCGCGCAGGCCGCCGCCGCGACGCAGGTGTCCGAAGGGGACAAGGCGCACGGCGCCGACGCCGCCCGCACGACCTACGGCGTCAGCGGTTCCGGCATCAAGGTGTGCGTGCTCTCCGACGGCGTCGACTCGCTCGCGAAGTCGCAGAGCGCCGGCGAACTGCCCGCGGTCGACGTGCTGTCCGGCCAGAAGGGCAGCGGCGACGAGGGCACCGCGATGCTCGAGATCATCCACGACCTCGCGCCGAACGCGACCCTCGGCTTCGCCACCGCGTTCACCAGCGAGGCCAGCTTCGCCGCGAACATCCGCGCGCTGCGCACCACCGGCAAGTGCCAGATCATCGTCGACGACGTCTCCTACTTCGACGAGTCGCCGTTCCAGGACACGCAGGTCGCGCAGGCGGTCAACGACGTGACCGCGGCCGGCGTCCTGTACTTCTCCTCGGCCGGCAACTCGGGCAACGCGACCGACGGCACCAGCGGGTACTACGAAGGCGACTTCCGCGCCTCGCCGACGAAGATCAGCGGCGTCACCGGGACCCCGCACGACTTCGACCCGAGCAGCACCACGCAGAACTTCGACGCGCTTTCGGCCGGCTCGCTCGGCAAGCCGGTGACGCTGTTCTGGTCCGACCCGTGGGGCAAGTCCGCCAACGACTACGACCTGTTCATCCTGAACTCGTCGGGCAGCGTCGTGGCCTCCAGCGAGAACGGCCAGTCCGGCGCGCAGAACCCGTACGAGATCGCTTCGGTGCCCACCACGGGCTCCGGCTACAAGGTCGCGGTCGTCAAGTACAGCGGCGCCGACCGGTTCATCGCGCTGAACGTCATCCGCGGCCGTTTCGTGGCTTCGGGTTCGCTGAAGGCCTTCAGCACCAACGGTGTCACCAACGGCCACTCGGCCGCGGCGAACGCGTTCAGCGTCGCGGCGGCCCCGGCGGCGGCCGCGTTCGGCCGCCCGCTGGAGACCGGTGACCCGGCCAACCCGGCCGGCCCGTACCCGGGCCTGTACACCGCGTCGAGCAAGTGGGAGCGGTTCTCCTCCGACGGCAAGCGCAAGCTGTTCTACAACGCCGACGGCACGGCGATCACCCCGGGCAACGTCTCCTCGACCGGCGGCACGACCCGCAACAAGCCGGACATCACGGCGGCGGACGGCGTGGCGACCTCGGTGACCGGCTTCCAGCCGTTCTTCGGGACGTCGGCGGCGGCCCCGCACGCGGCGGCGATCGCGGCCCTGCTGCTCTCGGGCAAGCCGACGGCGACCCCGGCCCAGATCCGCTCGGCACTGGTGTCCTCGGCCATCGACCTGGGCACGCCCGGCTTCGACACGGTGACCGGCACCGGCGTGATCATGGCCGGCCCGGCGCTGGCCGCGCTGGGTGTCCAGCCGAAGTAAGGTCGGCGTTCCGCGAAGAGGGCCCGGCACGCGCCGGGCCCTCTTTCGTCATTTCGCGGTGCTCAGGAGGTGGAAGCCGAGCCCGCCGTGGGTGAACCGCGCGTGCTTGCGCAAGCTCAGGCCCGCGGCGCCCAGCGCGGCTTCGACGTCGGCGACCGGCCGGAGGCGGAAGCCGTTGCCGGTCAGCATCGGCACTCGCGCCATCATGTCCGGGTCGCCGATGCCGAGCACGAACCGCCCACCGGGTGCGAGCACCCGCGCGACCTCGGCGAGCGCGGCGCCGAGGTCCTCGACGAAGTAGATGGTGTTCGTCGAAACGATCGCGTCGACCGAGCCGTCCGCCAGGGGCAGCGCCGTCATCGAGCCCTCGTCGAGCACGAGCCGCCCGGCCGCCAGCTCCTCGCGGAAGGTCGCCCGGGCCCGGTCGAGCATCGTCGCCGAGATGTCCACGCCGTGCACCCGGGCGGCGGCCGGCAGCAGCAGCCGGAGCCCGAGGCCGCCGCCGAACCCGATGTCCAGCGCCGTTTCCCCGCCGGTCAGCTCGAGGGCGGCGACCGCCTTCACCACCGCCTCGCGGTTGCGGCGGTTGAGCATCGCGCCGACGGCCCGCCCCCGCAGGCCGCTAGGGTGGCCGAGCTGCCGGGCGAGCCCCGCTCGGAATCTCTCGCGAAGTCCCATACGAGCAGTCTAGGAGGCGGAATGGCGAAAACGGCGATCGTCACCGGGGCGGGTTCGGGAATCGGGCGCGCGGTGGCGCGGGCGCTGCTCGAAGACGGCTGGTCCGTCGCACTGGCCGGACGCCGCGCCGCCGCCCTCGAGGAAACCGCTGAGGGCTTCGAGGGCGCCCTGGTCGTCCCCACCGACGTCGCCGACGAGCAGTCGGTCGACGCGCTCTTCGCGGCCGTCCGGGACGCCTGGGGGCGGCTCGACCTGCTCGTCAACAACGCCGGCATCGGCGCGGCCGGGACGGTCGCCGACCTGTCCGTCGAGGACTGGAAGCGGACGGTGGACGTCAACCTGACCGGGATGTTCCTCTGCGCCCGGCAGGCCGTGCGGCTGATGAGGGACCAGGACCCGCGTGGCGGCCGGATCGTGAACAACGGCTCGATCTCCGCCCACGTCCCGCGGCCCGCGAGCGTCGCCTACACGGCCACCAAGCACGCGGTCACCGGCCTGACCCGCTCGATTTCGCTCGACGGCCGCGCCTGGAACGTCGCCTGCGGCCAGATCGACATCGGCAACGCGGCCACGGAGATGACCGAACGCATGGCGGCGGGCATCCCCCAGGCGGACGGCCGGGTCGTCGCGGAGCCGACGTTCGACGTCCGCCACGTCGCCGACGCGGTGCGGTACATGGCGGGGCTGCCACTGGACGCGAACGTCCAGTTCCTCACCGTCACGGCGACGACGATGCCCTTCATCGGCCGGGGCTAGGGGATCACCCGCGCCTTCCGGAACTCGTCGAACAGCCGGTAGAACATCTGCTCCGTCTCCACGTACTCGTGGAACCCCGCGCGGCGCGACTTCGACGTGTCCGCGAACATGTCGTAGTCCCAGCCGAACACGAAGTCGGCGAACGCCCACGACGTGGAAACGTCCGCGTAGGACGGGGAAAGGCCGTGGCGGGCCGCCATCGAGGTCCACAGTGGAGCCTTGTCGGCCATGACGTCCACCAGGGACATCCGCAGCGGCGGAGCGGTCTCCAGGTCGAAGTACGCCGCGAGTTTCGGCCACAGTTCGCGCCAGCGGAACAGGTCGCCGTTCGCGATGTTGAACGGGCCCTGGCGGTCGGCCGCCCAGACCGTGGCCGAGGCCAGGAGGCCGGCGTCCGTCATCTCCAGCAGGCTGTCGTACGCGCCGGGCTTGCCCGGGAACCGCAGCGGCACCCCCAGTTCCTTCGAGATCGACGCGTACACCGCGATCGCCAGCGCCAGGTTCATCGGGTTGCCCAGTGCCGTGCCGCCGACCACCGAGGGGCGGATCGCGGACCACGTCCACGAGCCCGCGCGGCGTTCGAGGAACTGCTGCTGGTCGACGTTGAACTCGGGCGGCATGTGCCCGGCGTCGGTCTCGCGCGCCGGGGTCTTGAACGGGCCGAGGTGGGCGCCGTAGACCTTGTAGCCCTGCATCAGGCTGACGTGCTCCAGCGCCGCCGGGTCCAGGGCCTCGACCAGGTTCGTCAGCATCGCCAGGTTCGGCGGGACGAGCTCGGCCCAGGTCGGCCGGTCCTGGTAGGCGGCGTAGAAGAGGTGCGTGACGCCGGTCAGGGCGCCGACCTTGGCCCGGGTGTCGGCCGGGTCGAGCAGGTCGACGGCGAGACCGCCGCGGCGGGAAAGGCCGAGGACGTCCCAGCCGCCGTCCGCTCGCAGGTGTTCGACGAGGTTCCGGCCGATGATCCCGTTGGCTCCGGCGACGAGTGCTGTCTTGCGCTTCATGACACCAGGCTCACCGGACGCGGGGGATAAGTCCAAGGCATCGTTGTCACCAAGTCGATAAGCTGAGTTCATGACAAGCCTGCGGCAGCTGGAATACCTGGTCACGGTGGTCGACACCGGCTCGTTCACCCGTGCCGCCGAGCAGCTGCACGTGACGCAGCCGGCGTTGTCGCACCAGATGCGCGCGCTCGAACGCGGCCTCGGCGGGCCGCTGCTCGAACGGCTGCCCCGCGCTGTCCGGCTCACGCCGATGGGCCGGGCGATGCTCCCGCACGCGCGGGCGGCGCTGGCCGAC
>NZ_JAAGNB010001577.1:0-4455 GCF_010550475.1 Amycolatopsis sp. SID8362 | reverse complement strand
CCCGTACTTCCGGTCGAGCAGGCCGACGCCGCCACCGAGGGCGAGCCCGGCGATGCCGACCGTGTCGCAGCTGCCCGCCGGGAGCACCCGCCCGGCCGCGGCGAGCGTCGTGGCGACCGGCCCCAGCCGGGCACCGGCGCCGATCACCGCGCGGCCGTCCGGGCGTGCTTCGACGCCCGAAAACCGGCTCAGGTCCACGACGATCCCGCCGTCCACTGTGGAATAGCCGGGGTAGCTGTGCCCGCCGCCGCGCGCGGCGACCGGCAGCCCGTGCCGGGCCGCGAACCCGACAGCCAGCTGGACGTCTTCGACGCGCGCGGCACCGACCACAGCGGCCGGCATCCGGTCGTCGTACATCGTGAAGAAACCCAGCTTGGCCTCCGGGTAACCCGGGTCGCCCGGCCGGAAGAACGGCCCCGAGAGCCGCTTGCGCAGCCGCGCCCAGTCGTCCGGCGGCGGCCACCCCGCCAGGCCCGCCACCGGCACCGCTCCGGAAACCCGCAAGAAAGTCCGCCTGTCCACGTCACTCCCCCTGCCCCGGGTGCCCCCGGGCATTCGGCTGGTCCCGGGGGCCCTGCCTTGCCGTGACCAGGGTAGCGGGTGTGTGATCGAGGACACATCCCGTACACCAGCCGTTCGCCGAGGAGTCGTCATGGCAGACAAACAAGCCAAGAACGCCGACACCGGGGCCGCCGTCGCTGTGGACGACCCCGCGAAAGTGCGCAACGTCGTGCTCGTCGGCCCGTCCGGTTCGGGGAAGACCACCCTCACCGAGGCCCTCCTCGCCGCCTCCGGCACGGTGCCGCGCGCGGGCTCGGTCGTCGACGGGACCACGGTGTGCGACCACGACCCGGCGGCGGTCCGCCAGCAGCGCTCGGTCGGCCTCTCCGTCGCGCCGGTGCTGCACCAGGGCCACAAGATCAACCTGATCGACACGCCGGGGTACGCGGACTTCGTCGGGGAACTGCGGGCCGGGCTGCGCGCGGCCGACGCGGCGTTGTTCGTCGTCTGCGCCGCCGAGGGGGTGGACGCGGCGACGGTCGCGGTCTGGGAGGAGTGCGCCGCGGTCGGCATGCCGCGCGCGGTCGTCGTCTCCCGGCTCGACCACCACCGGGCCGACGCGATGGCCGAGATCGCCGCGTGCCGGGCCGCGTTCGGCGACGGTGTGCTGCCGCTGTACCTGCCCGCGGGCGACGGCCTGGTCGGGCTGATCACCCAGCGGTACTTCGACTACTCCGGCGGGCTGCCGGCGAAGATCGGCGAGCCCGACCCGGCGGAGCTCGAGCGGATGGCCGAAGCCCGCAACGAGCTCATCGAAGGGATCATCGCCGAGAGCGAAGACGAGTCGCTGATGGACCGGTACCTCGCCGGGGAGGAGATCGCCGAGGACACCCTCATCTCCGACCTGGAGACCGCCGTCGCGCGCGGGTCGTTCCACCCGGTCATCCCGGTGTGCTCGACCAGCGGGATCGGCCTGACCGAGGTGCTCGACGGGATCGTCCGCGCGTTCCCCTCGCCGCTGGAGCACCAGCCGCCCGAAGTCACCACGCCGGACGGCGGGACGCACGCCGCCATCACCGCCGACCCCGCGGGCCCCCTCGCCGCGGAGGTCGTCCGGACGGCGGTCGACTCCTACGTCGGCCGGGTGTCACTGGTCCGGGTGTTTTCCGGGACGCTGCGCCCCGAGCGGCCGGTGCACGTGTCCGGGCACGGCCTCGCCGAACGCGGCCACGAGGACCACGACGCCGACGAGCGCGTCGCGCACCTCTACTCGCCGCTCGGCGCGAACCTGCGGGAGGTGCCGTACTGCGTCGCGGGCGACCTGTGCGCGCTGACCAAGGTCGGCTCGGCGGAAACCGGCGACACCGTCTCCTCGCCCGACGACCCGCTGCTGATGGAGCCGTGGGCGATGCCGGAGCCGTTGCTGCCGGTCGCGGTGGTCGCGAAGACCCGCAGCGACGAGGACACCCTCGCCCGCAACCTCTCCCGCCTGGTCGCCGGCGACCCGACGCTGCGGCTGGACCGCAACGCCGAAACCGCCCAGCTGGTGCTGTGGTGCATGGGCGAGGCCCACGCCGACGTCGTGCTCTCGCGGCTGCGGGCCGGCGGCGCCGACGTCGAGACCGAGCCGGTGAAGATCAGCCTGCGCTCGACGTTCAGCAAGCCGGCCAAGGGACACGGGCGGCACGTCAAGCAGTCCGGCGGGCACGGCCAGTTCGCCGTGTGCGACATCGAGGTCGAGCCGCTCCCGCGCGGCGGCGGGTTCCAGTTCGTCGACAAGGTCGTCGGCGGTTCGGTCCCCCACCAGTTCATCCCGAGCGTCGAGAAGGGCGTGCGCGCCCAGCTGCAGCGCGGGCTGGCCGACGGGCACCCGGTGGTCGACGTCAAGGTGACGCTGGTCGACGGCAAGGCGCACAGCGTCGACTCCTCGGACGCGGCGTTCCAGACGGCCGGCGCGCTGGCGCTGCGGGAGGCGGCGGCGAGCGGGCACATCACGATGCTGGAGCCCCTCGAAGAGGTGGCGATCCGGCTGCCGGACGAGCACCTCGGCACGGTGCTGGGCGACCTGTCGTCGCGGCGCGGCCGGGTGCTGGGCACCGAAGCCGGCGACGGCGGCCGGACGGTGATCCGGGCGGAGGTCCCGGCGACGGAACTGGTGCGGTACCTGATCGACCTGCGCTCGATGACCTCGGGAACGGCGACGTTCACCCGCCGCCACGCCCGCTTCGAGCCGATGCCGGAAGGGATGGCGGTCCACTGAACGCCGTGGCCGGTCGTGAGTGTTCAGGGCGGTTCTAACCGCCCTGAACACTCACGACCACTGGACCACGTCAGAAGTCGAAGCCGCCGGGTCGGCCGTTACGGTCGGCCAGCAGGCCGGCGAGCGTCGCGATGGCGATCTCCGGCGGCGTGCGCGAGCCGATGTTCAGCCCGACCGGCCGGTGCACCCGGGCGATGTCGTCGTCCGGCACGCCCAGCCCCTGCAACGCGGCCACGTGCGGACCGGGGTGCCGCGGGTTGCCGAGCACGCCGATCCAGCGCGGGTTCCCGCCCAGCGCGGCCTTCAGCACCTCCCCCAGCTCCGGCCGGTGGTGGTCGGTGACGACGACGTCCGCCGACACGTCGAGGGGCGGCAGCGTCGTGTCCGCCTCGACGCCCTCGGGCCCGTCGGTCGCCCGCGCGGGGTCGGGCTCGTACAGCGCGACGTGGTAGCCCAGCTCCCGCGCGAACGTGAGCAGGTGCCGCGCGACCGGCGAGGCGAACACCGCCACCAGGGTCCGCACATCGGGGTCCGCCTCGGCCGCGCCGTGGGCGACGTCGCAGGTCTCGCTCATGCCGCCCAGTCTGTCAGCCGCCGGCCTGTTCGCCCACCGTCACGCGGAACTGCCACACGTCCGTCTTGCCCTTGACGAGCACCAGGTACCCGTCGGTCACGCGCAGCACCACGCGCTTCTGCGGCGACAACGGCCGCGGCGGCCGGTGCTGCTTGGCCAGCAGGTACGCCTCGTCGAACGCGGTGTCGCGGTCGGCGTACCCCGCCGCGTCGGCGACGCCCCAGCCCCGGCCGTCGCCCATGCCGCCCTGCTCTTCGATGACCACCCACCACGTCGAACCCATGCCGCTCCGACGCGCCCGCGCCCGGGGTGGTTTCAGATCTCTTCGAGCACGCTCAGCCGGAAGTGGAACACCGACGCCCGGCCCTCGACGACCACCAGGTAGCCGCCGTCACCCCGCAGAACCCTCCGCGACTTCGGCGACCACGGGTAGGCCGGCTCGTACTCCCGGGCCAGCCGCAGCGCCTCGGTCTCGGCGGTCTCCCGATCCGCGAAGGAAAACTGCTCGGACAGCGACCAGTTCCGTTCCGAGCCGCGCTGCTCCTCGACGATCACCCACCAGCTCATTCGGGTGCCGTCACCGTCTCGCCGAGCGTCACGCGGAAGTGGAACGTCTGGGTGCGCCCGGTCGCGATCACCAGGTAGCCGTCACCGACGCGCAGGACCTTCCGCTCCTTGACCCCCGACGGGTGCACCGGCTCGTGCTCGAACGCCAGCCGCCGCGCCACCTCGTCGGCGTGGGCGCGGTCGCCGCCCGCCGGCTTCGTCTTGGTGACGTTCCAGGCGCGCGCGTCCCCGCCGCCGCGCTGTTCTTCGACGACCACCCACCACATGTCAGACCTCCGGCTCGGCGAACTCGAAGTACTCCGGCAGCGGCGCCGTGCCCGCCAGCTTGAAGTACCGGACCTTGCGCCGCCGCCGCAGCCGCAGCGTGTCGCGGACGGCGTCGTTGTGGACGCGGCGGGCGATCACCACCCGGTGCTCGGCGTCGGTCAGCTCCTCGGCCAGCTCGGCGGGCAGCCCGGCCCGGTCGACGCGGCTCAGGTGCAGCGTCAGCTCGTTCTCCTCGGCCTCGCGCTCGGCGCGCGGAGCCGCTTCGGCGCGTTCGGCCGCCGTCCGC
>NZ_JAAGNB010001532.1:0-10622 GCF_010550475.1 Amycolatopsis sp. SID8362 | reverse complement strand
GCCGCCGACGTCGAACGCGTCACCGGCGTCCGGCCGGCCGTCGCCGACGCGGTGCCCGCCGACGGACCGGTCGTGCTGGTCGGCACGCTCGGCCACAGCCCGCTGGTCGACTCGCTCGTGGCGGCCGGTCGCCTGGACGTCCGGGACGTCGAGGGCAAGTGGGAGACCTCGCTGAGCCAGGTCGTCGACGGGCGGCTCGTGCTGACCGGCAGCGACCAGCGCGGCGTCATCTACGGCGTCTACGAAGTCTCGCGGCGGATCGGCGTTTCGCCGTGGTACTGGTGGGCCGACGTCCCGCCGCGGCGGCAGTCCGAGCTGCACTTCCCCGGGGAGCGCTTCAGCCTCGGCACCCCGCACGTGAAGTACCGCGGGTTCTTCATCAACGACGAGAACCCGGCGCTCGGCACCTGGGCGCCGGCGTACTTCGGGCCGGGGCTCGCGCCGGGCTACCCCAACGGCTTCAACCGCCGGTTCTACGCCAAGGTGTTCGAGACGATGCTGCGGCTGCGGGCCAACTACCTGTGGCCCGCGGTGTGGGGGCGGGCTTTCGCCGAGGACGACCCGCTCAACCACGCGACGGCCAAGGAGTACGGCGTCGTCATGGGCACCTCGCACGAGGCGCCGATGATGCGCGGCATCGAGGAGTGGAACCGGCACGCGACGCCCGGGCACGACCCGTACGGCGGCACGGGGGAGTGGAGCTTCCGCCGCAACGGCGAGGCCATCAAGGCGTACTGGACCGACGGCATCCGCCGGATGGCGCGCGAGGGCTTCGAAGGCGTCGTCACGCTCGGCATGCGCGGCAACGGCGACGTCGGCCTGCCCGACGGCGACGGCATCGAGCTGATGCAGGAGATCATCGCGGCCGAGCGGGACATCCTCGCGCGCGAACTGAGCACCGACGTCCCGCAGGTGTGGACGCTCTACAAGGAAGTCCAGCGGTACTGGGCGAAGGGCCTGCGCCCGCCGGACGACGTCATCGTGGTCTTCACCGACGACAACTGGGGCAACATCCGCAAGCAGCCGGACCTTTCGCTGCCCCCGCACCCGGGCGGGTACGGGCTGTACTACCACTTCGACTACGTCGGAGGCGGCCGCAACTACAAGTGGGTCGACACCGCGCTGATCGCGAACACGTGGGAGCAGCTGAACCAGGCCGCGTCCTACGGGAACGACCGGCTGTGGGTGGCGAACGTCGGGGACATGAAGGGCAACGAGCTGCCGCTGCAGTTCTTCCTCGACTACGCCTGGAACCCCGCGGCGTGGCCGGCCGACCGGCTGTCCACCTGGGAGCGTGAGTTCGCCGCGGAGAACTTCGGCGGGGCACTGGCGGCCGACATCGCCGGCGTGCTGCACGACTACGGGCGGCTGCAGTCGCGGCGCAAGCCCGAGCTGCTGAACCGGCGGGCCACCCTGGCCGCGGACGGCACCATCACCTACGACGACCAGGCGACGCCGTTCAGCCTCGAGAACTACGGCGAGCTGGACCGGGTCACCGCGGAGTGGCAGGACCTGGGAACCCAGGCCGGCCGGATCGCGGCCCGGGTGCCCGCGGCCTACCGGGACGCGTTCTACGAACTGGTCGGCTACGAAGTCCAGGCGACGGCGAACCTGTACGCGTTGCGGCGCGCGGAGTTCACGAACCTGTTGTACGTGGCCCAAGGGCGGGCTTCGGCGAACGCGCTTGCCGCCGTCACCGAGGCGCGGTTCGCCGACGACCTGGCGCTGGCGGAGAAGTACAACACCGGCATCGCCGGCGGGAAGTGGCGGGGGTTCCAGACCCAGCCGCACATCGACTACGGCGACGTCGAGCGGTACGGGCCGAACGCGCCGTGGCAGCAGCCGGAACTGAACAACGTGGCCCTGCCCGACGTGATCTTCCCGGCGGTGCGCCGCATCGACGTCCCCGAAGCGGCCTCGCTGGGCGTGGCGGTCGACGGGTCGCTCGACGCGTGGCCGGGTGCGGCGGGGCGGCCGGTGCTGCCGGAGTTCAGCCCGTGGCAAAGCGCGCCGGCGCAGTACCTCGACGTGTTCAACCGCGGCCGGACGCCGTTCCGCTGCACGGTCACGCCGGGCGCGCCGTGGGTCCGCGTCGAGCCGCGCGGCGGGCGAGTGGAGGAGGAGCTGCGGATGACCGTGCGCATCGACTGGGCCCGGGCGCCCCGGGGCACGACGACGGTGCCGATCACGGTGTCCGGCGCCGGTGCTTCGGTCGTGGTGGACGCGGTGGTGCGGAATCCCGAGCTGCCGCTGCCGTGGCGCCGCGGGTTCGTCGAGGCGGGCGGCTACGTGTCGGTCGAGGCGCCGCACTGCAGCGCGAACGTCGGGGCCGGGCCGGTTTCCTGGCGGCGCGTCCCGGACCTGGGGATGACGCCGTTCCCGGTGACCGCGGCGAGCGTGGCGCCCGGCGCGGGTGCCCGGCTGGAGTACCGGATGACGTTGTTCACGGCCGGGCCGGTCACGGTGTGGGCGCACCTTTCGCCGCGCAACAACGTGCTGGCCGGCGACGGGCTGCGGTACGCGGTCTCGTTCGACGACGCGGAGCCGCAGGTCGTGAACATCACGAAGGCCACGGGCGCCGATGACACGTCGATGAACCGCCAGTGGGAGCGGACGACGTCGGACAACGTGAACCTCACGTCGACGACGCACGCGGTGGGGGCGGCGGGCCCGCACGTGCTGAAGTTCTGGATGGTGGACCCGGCGGTGGTGCTGCGCAAGCTCGTGGTGGACACCGGCGGCCTGCGGCCGAGCTACCTGGGGCCGCCGGAGAGCATGCGGTGGCCGGGATGAGCCGCCCGCGGCCACCGTCGCGTCGCTTTCACGTGAAAGCTACGCGGAGCTTTCACGTGAAAGTGGCGCGGACGGCCCGCGCGGGCGGTTACCGGCGGCCGCCGGAGAGGACCTCGGTGCGGCGGTGGACCGGGGCCGCGGTGCTCTGCCGGACCACCAGGCTCGTCGCCAGCTCCACCCGCTGGCTCGCCGGGTGCACCCCGCGGGCCAGCGAAATCGCCAGCCGCGCGCCCGCCGCGGCCATCTCCTGCAGGGGCTGGCGGATCGTCGTCAGCTCCGGGGTCAGCCAGCGGGCGATCGGCAGGTCGTCGAAACCGACCACGCTCAGGTCGTCCGGGATGCGCAGCCCCGCGCCACGGGCGGCTTCGTACACGCCCAACGCCTGCAGGTCGCTGCCGGCGAACACCGCCGTCGGGGGATCCGGGAGGGTGAGCAGCGATGCCAGCTCGCGGTAACCCGAGCGGACGTGGAAATCGCCGCGGCGGACCAGCGCCGGGTCGAACGCCAGGCCCGCCGTCTCCAGGGCCGTGCGGTAGCCGTCGATGCGCGCCCGGCTGCACAGCACGCCTTCCGGGCCGCCGATCATCGCGATCCGGCGGTGGCCCAGCTCCACCAGGTGCCGGGTCGCGGTCAGGCCGCCCTGCCAGTTCGTGGCCCCGATCGAGGGCGTCTCCGGGCCGGGCGCGCCGGCCGGGTCGACCACGACCAGCGGGATGTCGCGGGCGCGCAGCTTGGCCAGCTGCCCGCCGGTGAAGTCCGAGCAGACCGAAACGATGCCGACCGGGCGGCGGGCGAGGACGCTCTCCAGCCAGCTCTGGCCGGGGGTGTGCCGTCCCGACGATTCCGCGAGCACGACCGCCATTCCGTTTTCGCGGGCGACGCACTCGACACCGCGGATGATTTCCAGTGCCCACGTGCTTTCGAGTTCGTGGAACATCAGTTCCAGCAATCGCGAACGGCGGGACCGCTCGTCGGCCCGGCGGCGGTAACCGTATTTCCCGATAACGGCTTCCACCCGGGCCCGGGTGCTTTCGGAGACGTCCGGGCGGCCGTTCAGAACTTTCGAAACGGTCGGTACCGAAACGCCGGTCTCGGCGGCGATCCGGGCGATCGTGACCCGGGACGCGGTCGGCTCGAGTTCCTCGGACTTCGTTGTCATGGAGGAGATTCTAGGTCATCGAAACCTGATTTGAAACGGTTCGAAACTTTCGGTTCGCCATTGTCGATGGAAGGATGCAAGATGCTGAGAAGAATTCCGAAGAAACGTGCCGTGGTGGTGCTCGCCGCCGTCGCCGGTATCGCGGTGTGGCAGGCGCCGGCGGCGTCCGCGTCGGTTCCGCTGCAATACACCACGAACCGCTACGTCGGCAGCGCGGTCGCCGCGTCCTACCTGGCGTCGGAACCGGATTACCGGGCCGTGCTGACCCGCGAATTCGACAACGTCACCCCCGAGAACGAGATGAAGTGGGGCACCGTCGAAGCCGTCCGCGGGCAGTACGACTGGTCGGGCGCGGACGCGATCGTCCGCTACGCCCAGGAAAACCACAAGACCGTCCGCGGCCACACGCTCGTCTGGCACTCCCAGCTCCCCGACTGGGTCGCCGCGCTGCCCGCCGACGAGCTGCGCCGCGTCCTGCGCGACCACATCACGACGGAAGTCAAGCGGTACAAGGGGAAGGTCCGCGCCTGGGACGTCGTCAACGAGATCTTCAACGAGGACGGCACGCGGCGCGACACGGTGTTCCGGCAGAAGCTCGGCGACGGCTTCGTCGCCGACGTCTTCCGCTGGGCGCACGCGGCCGACCCGAAGGCGACGCTCTACATCAACGACTACAACATCGAAGGCCGCAACCCGAAGAGCGACGCCGTGTACGAGCTGGTGAAGACCCTGCGGCGGCAGGGCGTGCCGATCGGCGGCGTCGGGATCCAGGCGCACCTGTCGATCCAGTATGGCTTCCCGGGGGAGTACCGGGAAAACCTGACCCGGCTGGCCAAGCTCGGCGTGGACGTCGCGATCACGGAGGCGGACGTCCGCGTCCCGACCCCGGCCACCGCGGCGGGCCTCGACACCCAGGCGAGCTACTTCGGGCAGCTCTGGGACGGCTGCCAGGCGGTCCGGCACTGCGTCGAGTTCACGACGTGGGGCTTCACGGACCGGCACTCCTGGGTCCCGGACGTCTTCCCCGGTGAGGGTGCGGCCTGCCTCTTCGACGAGAACCTGAACCCGAAGCCGGCCTACACCCGGATCAACCCCTGACCGGAGGTCATGAGGGCACCCGAGCCCACCGGCGCTGGCCGTGGCGAGTGGGCGCCGCGCGGGCCTGCGATGTAGTGAATGACTCATTCATGTCGTCGGACGACATGAATGAGTCATTCATGACGTGCGGGCGGCGGACGCACCCAGCGCCACATTGGGTGCGTATCGGCCCAGGCGGGGTCCAAGCCATGAGGGTGCCCCTCATGGCCGCCGCACCGGACTGGGACGCACCCCGCGGGCGGCGAGCGCCGCCAGGACGCGGGGAACCGCCTCGACGGTGGCCGGGCGGCCTTCGTGCATGAGCACGACGCCGCCCGGCTCCACCGCCGACGCCGCCGTCACGATCTCGTCCGCCGGCGCGTCCGCCCAGTCGCGGGTGTCGACGCTCCACAGCACCTCGGTCAGGCCCTGCGCGGCGGCGGCCGACGCCACCGCCGGATCGGTGTCGCCGTAGGGCGGCCGGAACAGCACCGGCCGGACACCGGTGAGCGATTCGAGGAGCTCCTGCGTCCGGCTGATCTCCCGGTCGCGGGCGGCGGGGTCCAGGGTGGTCAGCCGCGGGTGCGTCCACGTGTGGTTGCCGAGCACGTGCCCGGCGCCGGCGATCGCCCGCACCAGGTCCGGGTGCGCCTCGGCGTGCTCGCCCCACAGGAAGAACGTCGCCCGCACCTCGCCGAGGGCGGCCAGCAGCGCGTGCGTGGTCGACGGGTACGGGCCGTCGTCGAAGGTGAGGGCGACCGTGCTCATCGGGCGAGCGCGGCCAGGCGCTTCGGCGTCGGCCAGCGGACGTTCCACGCCCAGCCGAGCTTCTCGAACAGCCAGATGACCCGCGCCGAGACGTCGATCTGGCCGCGCAGCGCGCCGTGGCGGGCCGACGTCGGGTCCGCGTGGTGGGTGTTGTGCCAGGACTCGCCCATCGACAGGATGGCCAGCGGCCAGAAGTTCGCCGAGCGGTCGCGGCTGGCGAACGGGCGCTCGCCGATCATGTGGCAGATCGAGTTCACCGACCACGTCACGTGGTGCTGGAACGAGATCCGGGCCAGCCCGGCCCAGAGGAACGCGGTCAGCGCGCCCCACCACGACAGCGTGAGCAGGCCGCCGAGCAGCGGCGGGAGCAGCAGGCTCACCAGCACCCACAGCGGGAACAGACGGTCGACGACGCGCAGGTCACGGTCGGCGGCGAGGTCCGGGGCGAACCGGTCGACGTTGGTCTTGTCGCGGCCGAACAGCCAGCCCATGTGGGCGTGCCAGAACCCGCGGGCCAGCGCCACCGCGGAGGTGCCGAACAGCCACGGCGAGTGCGGGTCGCCCTCGCGGTCGGAAAAGGCGTGGTGACGGCGGTGGTCGGCGACCCAGCCGATCACCGGGCCCTGGGCGGCGAGGCCGCCCGCGATGGCCAGCGCGACCCGCAGCGCCCGCTTCGCGCGGAAGGCGCCGTGGGTGAAGTGGCGGTGGTAGCCGACGGTCACCCCGAGGGTCGACACCACGAAGAACGCGCCGCCGATGGTGAGGTCCAGCCAGCTGACGCCCCAGCCCCAGAACACCGGGACGGCCGCGGCCAGCGCGACGAACGGGACCAGCAGGAACGTGCGGATGGTGATCAGCTCGGCGACGGTCTGCTTGCCGGAGAGCACCGGTTTCGGGGCGGGACGGGGAGCCTTCACGGAGGCGGTCATGCACTGCTTCTTTCGAGGTCGGCACCGCGGCGAGGTACGCGCGGGAGGCCGGGGAGCGGGAACACCCGGCGGACGGCGATGGGAGGCGTCGCCGCTCCTGCCGGCGATCGGCCCTGACGTGAGAGCGAGGCCGGCCGGACGCCAGCGTGCTCTCCACGCCCTCCACGTTACCTGATCGTTGTGAATCCGCCGTGTGGCCGCGCACGAAGAAGGCCCCCGCCCGGGTGGGCGGGGGCCTTCAGGTGCCTCGTGGCTCAGATGACGCTGACGCGCTGGGCCTGCGGGCCCTTCTGGCCCTGGCCGATTTCGAACTCGACGCGCTGGCCCTCGTCGAGCGACTTGAAGCCGGTGCCCTGGATCTCGGAGTAGTGGACGAACACGTCCGGACCCCCGCCGTCCTGGGCGATGAAGCCGAAGCCCTTTTCACCGTTGAACCACTTGACACTGCCCTGAGCCATACCTATACCCACTCTTTGTTAGTGAGCCGGAGCGTCCCGTTCGGACGTCCCGGTCTCGCGCCCATTCTCGCACTACTCCCCGTACCCGGGTCAAACCCCCCAGTCGGGGCGCAGGGGGAGGCCCATGCCGCCCGCGCTGTCGGTGCGCACCCCGAGCACCTGGTGCAGCTCGATCTCCCGCCGCTCGAACGCCAGCCGGCAGGCGGCGAGGTAGAGCGCCCACACGCGGCTGCGCCCGGCCCCGGCCTCGGCGACCGCCTCGTCCCAGTGCTCGTCGAGGTTCGCGCACCACCCGGCCAGCGTGAGGGCGTAGTGCTCCCGCAGGTTCTCCGAGTGCCGCACCTCCAGGCCGCTGTCGTGCATCGCGGTGACGATCTCGCCCGGGGCCTCCAGCTCGCCGTCCGGGAAGACGTAGCGGTCGATGAACCCGCGCGAGCGGTGCGCGACGCTGGTGTCCGGGTTGGTGATGCAGTGGTTGAGCAGGCGCCCGTGCGGCTTGAGCTTGCCGGCCAGGAAGCGGAAGTAGCCGGGCACGTTGCGCGCCCCGATGTGCTCGGTCAGGCCGATCGAGGAGATCGCGTCGAACCCCGATTCGGTGACGTCCCGGTAGTCGAGGTGGCGGATTTCGGCGCGGTCGGCGAGGCCGAGGGCGACGATGTTCTTCTGCGCCCACTGCGCTTGTTCACGCGAAAGTGTGACACCGAGCGCCTCGACGCCGTAGTGCCGGACGGCGTGGGCGACCATGCCGCCCCAGCCGCAGCCGACGTCGAGCAGCCGCATCCCGGGCTTCAGGCCGAGCTTGCGGCAGACCAGGTCGAACTTGTTGGCCTGCGCTTCCTCCAGCGACGCGTCCGCGGTCGGGAACACGGCGCACGTGTACGCCATCGACGGGCCGAGGACCAGCTCGTAGAACCGGTTGGAGACGTCGTAGTGGCTGGCGATGGCCTCGCTGTCGCGCTGCTTCGAGTGCCGCAGCGCGGTGAGCCCGCGCCGGAACCGGCTCGGGTGCTCCTCGGCCGGCGGCTTGACGACCCGCAGGTGGCGCGGCCCGAGCTTGCGCAGCAGCCACAGCCGGTCGGCCGGGCTGAGCTGGTCGACCTGGGCCGACAGCGCGTGCAGTGCGGTGTAGAGGTCGCCGGTGACGTCGAGCGCCCCGGCGACGTACGCGCGGGCGAGGCCGAGGTCGCCGGGGGAGGACATCAGGTAGTCCAGCGCCAGCGGGGACCGCACCTGGATGGCCACCGGTGCGTCGGCCGGGCCGCTGCTGCTGCCGTCGTAGGCGGTGATCGACACGGTGGCGCGCGGGCCGAGGAGCCGCTCGAACACCTCGCCGACCGTGGTGCTTGCCTGGGTCACGTTCGTTCCTTTCACCGGCGGCGGACGCATTTTTCGTAGAGGCCGAGCAGCCGCCCGCCCGGATCGTAAGTCCGCTTGAGCCCGGCGTAGGTCTCGCCGTTGTAGAGCCGCCAGAACTCGTCTTCGGCGTAGAAGCTGTCCGAATAGAGCGACTTGTGCCCGCCGAGCCGGGTGACTTCGGCCTCGATCATCCGGTTGTGCACGCCGTCGCGTTCGCCCGGGTCGAGCGGCACCGCCGACCAGAACCCGAAGTTGACGTAGAGCTCGGCGGGGTCGAGTTCGTACAGCGGCCAGCGCACGCCACCCGGGCGCTGCTTCAGCGGGCAGACCCAGACCGGGCTGATCGGGATCTCGCGTTCGAAGAACTCGAGGAACTCCGCCGCGCGGGCGAGCGGCACCTCGATGTCCTGCACGATCGTTTCCTCCGGCGGCAGCCGCCGGAGCTTGAGCAGCCGTTCGGCGATCTTGAACCGGCGGTCGAGCGCGACGAGCTTCCAGTACACCGACGACCGGAGCAGCCGGCGGCCGAGCAGCAGCCGGGGCAGCCGGTGCTGGACGCCGAACGCGCGTGAGCACCAGAACCAGTCGGTGTCCCAGCGCCAGAGGTAGTCGCGGACGGTGAGGTGGTCGGTCTCCCGTCGCTGGATGGACCGGTAGTAGATGTCCAGCCAGGTGTAGTCGCTGGTCGCGGGCGCGGAGTCGGTGAAGGTGCCCAGCGTCAGGTAGAGCTCGTGCGGGCCGAAGACGGTGCCGTCGACGAAGTCCTGTTCGCCGCTTTCGCAGACCTCGCCCAGCGCGCGGAAGAAGGTCTCCCGGTCGTGGTAGCGGATGTGCCGGAGCTCGACGAACGGCTTGACCGGCTCCAGCAGGATCCGCAGCCGCAGCGCGTAGCCGAGGGTGCCGTAGGAGTTGGGGAAGCCGTGGAAGAGGTCGCGGTGCTCGTTGTCCGGCGTGGCGACGACGATCCGGCCGTCGCCGGTGAGGATCTCGAGCTCGAGCACCGACTCGTGCGGCATCCCGTTGCGGAACGACGAGGACTCGATGCCGAGCCCGGTGACCGCGCCGCCGAGGGTGATGGTCTTGAGCTGCGGGACGACCAGCGGCATCAGCCCGTGCGGCAGGGTGGCGTCGACGAGCTGCTCGTAGGTGACCATCCCTTCGACGTCGGCGGTCCGGGTCTCGGGGTCGACGCGCAGCACGTGGCTGAACCCGGAGACGTCCAGTCCGGGGTGCCGCGTGGCCGCCCGGGAGCGGAAGAGGTTGGAGGTGCGCTTCGCCAGCCGTACGGTGGCTTCGCCGCTGATCTCGGTGAGCTGCCGCCGCAGGGCGTCGACGCGGGCTTCGTGCTCGGGGAACGCCGGGCCCGGACGGGCTTCGGGCACCCCGGCCTGATCGATGGTCACGACTCGATCCTGCCTCACGTCCAGGGCGGCCGCACCGCTCCGGGGCCTGTTTCAGTGACATACCGGGAATCCGGGCGCGGAGGGCGGCCGGTCCGGCTTCGTGTCGCCGGGCAGGGAGCGATCCGGTCGTTTGTGACTGTGTGTGATCGAATGTGTCTTGCCGGCTTCGCTGACGTCTTGAATGAGTCATTCAGGTCTTCGGAGGTCCTGAATGACTCATTCAAGACACCGCAGGCCCAGTCTCGGCGCGACATTTGCCGGACACTGCCTGGCGGTGGCGCTGCCCAGGGGAGGAGGCTGATCGCCCGCTCGCCGGTGCCGGTCGCGAGGCCGGGGTTGAGCCGCACCGCGGGGGGCGAGTCGCGCGCGACGGCGTGCCGCCTGCTGCGCAGCCGGGCCGGTTCGGGCGGCCTGGTCCCCGCGGGGGTCGGTCTGCGCCCTCGGTGGGCGGAGGCCCGCGGCGCGCTCGGGACTCCGCCGGTTCGGGCGGTCCTGATCGCGCGCCGGTGCAGGAAGGCAGCCGGTCGCTAGGCCGGGGTTGATCGTCCCCCCGACGGGGTACCCGCCGTCCGGACCGCGGGGATCCCGCGGCGCACAAGGGGAAAGCGAGGCGGCGTTGAGCATTCTGATCGACTTCGGGCGCGACACGGAGTTCTCGTTCGAACGGCGGTTGCGCGGG
>NZ_JAAGNB010001484.1:0-1589 GCF_010550475.1 Amycolatopsis sp. SID8362 | reverse complement strand
CGACGGTGGGTGCCTGGTCGTCGACCTCCAGGCCGGCGGCGCGCAGCTTCACCAGCGCGCCCTGCGCCTGCCCGGTCAGCTCCGGCGAGTCCCACAGCCGCGAGGCGAGCGCGACCGCGGCGGCTTCGTCGGGGGCGAGGTCGATCTCGCCGAGCTCGTAGTCGCGGCGGGCGATGCGGTAGCCCTCGATGGCGTCGAACGCGGAGTTGCGGCCGGTCTCCAGGGGGATCCCGAGTTCGCGCAGCTCGGTCTTGTCCCGCTCGAACGTCCGGAAGAAGGCGTCGTCGCTGGCCGCGTCGGCGTACCCGGGCACGATGCCGCGAATCCGCTCGGCAGTGAGGTACTGCCGGGTGGACAGGAGGGCCAGCACCAGATTGACCAGCCGTTCGGCGCGTGCGGTGGACACCCGGTAGAGCCTAGCCCGCGCCGCCCGGCCCGATCGTGAGGTCCGGGGTACGCGCGTCGTAATCGGTCCGGGCGGCGTCGACGGCGTCGAAGTTCGCCTCCGCCCAGTCCTTGAACCCGGCCACCAGCGCGCGCAGCGATTCCCCCAGCGGCGTAAGGGAATAGTCGACGCGGACGGGCACCGAAGGCGTCACCTCCCGGCGCACGAGACCGTCGCGTTCGAGCACCCGCAGGGTCTGGGTGAGCATCTTCTGGCTGACCCCGGCGATGCGCCGCGAAAGGTCGCTGTAGCGCTGCGGGCCGTCACCGAGCGCGACCAGGATCAGGCTGACCCACTTGCCGGCGATCTCGTCCAGCAGCTTCCGGGTCGGGCAGGCGGCGAGGTAGGCGTCGTAGGCGGCCTTTTCGGCGTGCCGCTTCTGCTCCGCCGTGCGCGTGGGCACCGGGCGAACCTCCGGGTACGTGGGGAACCTGCGAGTGCGTACTTCCCGATGGAGAGTAGCTCCCCATACGGTCGCGGGGAAGGTATCCGTAGCGGAGGAGACGAAGATGCGCGCGGTGGTGGTCCGGCGGTTCGGTGGGCCGGAAGTCATGGAGTACGCCGAGGTGCCGGTCCCGGTGCCCGGCCCTGGCCAGGTGCGGATCCGGGTGGCGGCGGCCGCGGTCAACCCGGTGGACCTGGCGACCCGGGCGGGGGTGCTCACCGGGGCGGGGGTGATCCCGCCGCGCGAGGTGCTGGGGCTCGGCTGGGACGTCGCCGGGGAGATCGACGACGCCGGGGACACCGGTTTCCGCGTGGGCGACGCCGTGCTCGGGCTCCGCGACCGCATCGCTCTCCCGCTGGGCGCCTACGCCGATTACGTCGTCCTGGACGCTTCGGCCGTCGCGCCCGCGCCGGACAGCCTCTCCCCCGTCGAAGCCGCCACCTTGCCGCTCAACGCCCTGACCGCCGCCCAGGCGCTCGACCTCGTCGAAACCGTCGGCAGCGTCCTGGTCACCGGGGCCGCGGGCGCGGTCGGCGGGTACGCCGTCGCCCTCGCCCACGCCCGGGGCCTGCACGTCGTCGCCGTGGCGGGGGAAGCCGACGAAGCCCTCGTCCGGGAGTTCGGCGCCGACGCGTTCGTCCCCCGCGGTCCCGCCCTCGCCGACCGCGTCCGCGCCCTGGTCCCCGGCGGGGTGGACGC
>NZ_JAAGNB010001438.1:0-1911 GCF_010550475.1 Amycolatopsis sp. SID8362 | reverse complement strand
CGCGTCGACGGGAGCCGGTCGCCGCCCCGGAGGTGGCCGGACGCGGCCGCTTCGCGCAGCGCGTCGGCGAGCTGGACGGCCAGCGGCGTGACGGCGGCGCGGTCGAGGCTGACCGGGAGCGCGGTGTCGGCGTGGGACACGGGACCTCCTCGAGTGGACTTCCCAAGTGTACGAGAAGTGGACGTTTTCCGATGCCACTGCGCCGGGAGACGCTGGTCGCATGCTGTCCACCACGCCCCGCACCACGTTAGGCCGCAAGAAGCACCGCGCCGTGACCGACCGCTCGGCGCTGTACGCGGTCCTCGACGAAGGGCTCATCTGCCACCTCGGCGTCGTCCGCGACGGCGTCCCGCTGGTCCTCCCGACCGGCTACGGACGCGACGGCGACACGCTCTACCTGCACGGTTCCACCGGCGCGGCCAGCCTCCGCACGGCGGCCAAGGACCTCGAGGTGTGCGTCACGGTGACCCTCCTCGACGGCATCGTCTACTCGCGCTCGGTGAACAACCACTCGATGAACTACCGCAGCGCGGTCATCCTCGGGCAGGCGAAGCCGGTCCTGGACGCCGAAGCGAAGATGCACGGCCTGAAGGTGCTCACCGACCACCTCGCGCCGGGTTCGTGGGAGCACGCCCGCGAGGTCAACGCCAAGGAGTTCGCCGCGGTGAGCGTGCTCGCGCTCGACCTCGGCGAGGCGTCGGTGAAGATGCGCGCCGAAGGCCCCGGCGACGAGCCCGAGGACGTCGAGGCGGACGCCGCGTGGGCCGGGGTGCTGCCGGTCCGGACGGTCTTCGGCACGCCCGAGCCGTCCGAAGACCTGTCCCCCGGCTGGACGACCCCGGAGCACGTGGCCGGCCGGTGAGCCGGTGTCGATCCGCGCGGGTGCCGTTCGTGTAGCGGGTGGCAGATCCCGAAAGCGGAAGGACCCGCGATGCGCTCGCTCACCGTCACCATGAACGTCACCCTCGACGGCGTCGTCCAGGGCCTCGGCCGCCCCGACGAGGACACCCGCGGCGGCTTCCGCCACGGCGGCTGGGGCACCCGGTACCAGGACGACGTCCTGGCCGGGGAGATGGGCCGGGGCATGAGCCGGGCCGGCGACATGCTCTTCGGCCGCCGCACCTGGGAGGACTTCACGAAGGCGTGGAGCGGGCGCGAGGACGGCAACCCCTTCACCACGCACATGAACGGCGTCACCAAGTACGTCGCTTCGACCACCCTCGACGACGCGGGCGCGTGGCAGAACTCGGTGCTGCTGCGCGGGGACGCGACGCGCACCGTCGCCGAGCTGAAGGCGCGGCCCGGCGGCGACCTGTCGGTCGTCGGGAGCGCGTCGCTGGTGCGCGCCCTGCACGCGGCCGGCCTGGTCGACCGCTACACGCTGCTGATCCACCCGCTCACGCTCGGCACCGGCGCACGCCTCTTCGACGAAGCCGCGCCGTTCACCGAGTTCACGCTCACCCGCAGCGTCACGACGACGAAGGGCGTGCTCATCGCCCACTACGACCGGCGAGCGGCAGCCTGACCGTGAAGGTCGTCCGGCCCGGTTCCGAGGCGACCGAGACCGTCCCGCCGTGCGCCGTCACCAGGGACTGGACCACCGAAAGCCCCAGCCCCGTGCCGCCGTTGCCGCGGGTGCGCGAGTCGTCGACGCGGAAGAACCGGTCGAAGATCCGCTCCCGGTCGGCCGGCTCGATACCGGGCCCGGCGTCGGTGACCGCGACGACGGCCGCGCTGTCCGCGACCGCCACCGAGAGGTGCACCGCGGTTCCGGGCGGCGTGTGCACGGCGGCGTTGGCCAGCAGGTTGTCGAGCACCTGCCGCAGCCGCACGGGATCGGCGTCCACGAAAGCGGGCTCGAACGACGACGTCAGCGGGTGGCCGGGCCGGCCGGCGGCGAACGCGTCCGCG
>NZ_JAAGNB010001386.1:0-6896 GCF_010550475.1 Amycolatopsis sp. SID8362 | reverse complement strand
CCGGCGCGCGTGACCTGTCCGCGGCCGCCCTGCGCGAGCTGCGCGGACTGGTGCACGGCATCCAGCCGCCAATGCTCGCCGACCGCGGCCTCGGCGCCGCGCTCGACGACCTCGCGATGGACGCGCCGGTGCCCACCGACGTCGAGGTCGGCCTGGTCGGCAGGCCCGACGCGGCGCTGGAGTCGGCGGTCTACTTCTCCGTCGCCGAACTGCTGGCCAACGCGGCCAAGCACGCGGCGGCCAAGCGCGTGCGGATCAGCGTCACCTACCGGCCGGGCGCGCTGAAGGTCGTCGTCGCCGACGACGGCAAGGGCGGCGCCGACTTCAGCCGCGGCAGCGGGCTCCTCGGCGTCCAGCGGCGGGTCGCGGCGTTCGACGGCGTCGTGGAAATCGACAGCCCGGCCGGCGGCCCGACCGAAATCACCATCCTCATTCCGTGCGTCCTGCCATCAGCCTGATCGAAAACCGATATCGGGGGATCGAAATGCGTCGTGGGATCGTGGTGTGCCTGTTCGCTCTGGTCACTGCTTTTTCGGTGGCCGGCTGTGACCATTTGATCGATCTGGGGTGCGGGGATCGGTCGTGTCATTTCAACCTCACCAGTGGCGGCAAAGTCGACCTCGGCGGGCAGGAACTGCAGGTGCAGAAGGTCGACAACAATTCCGTGACCTTCCTGTCGAACGGGATCAGCGTGTCCCTCTTCCAGGGCGTCGACATCGATTTCCTCGGGTACCACCTGCACCTCGGGGAGATCCGCGGCGGCGAAGCGAGTTTGGACGTCACCCGGAATTAGCCGGGAGTTCGGCTCGCGGCCGGTCTGAACCGGTGAAGGCACTGGTCAAGACAGGGGTTACGGTCCGTGCAGTAGTCACCTAGGTTGGTCCTCAATTGGACCAACAAGCGGGAGGGGCGACCCTTTCGCGGGTTTCTGGGGTGACTATGCGTAATGATCTTCTTCGTGCGCGGCCGCGGTCGCGCACGGCGGCGGTCGTCCTGGCCGGCGTGCTCATGACGTCCGGTCTGGTGGCTGCCGTTGCCGCGGCCGAGCCGGCCGCGAAGTTCTCGCCGAGGGTGCACGTCCTCGTCGGCGAGCTCACGCTCGACGAGAAGCTCTCCCTGGTGCACGGCGGCACCGACCCGAACGGCGTCGGCGAGGCCGGGTACGTCCCGGGCGTGCCGCGCCTCGGCATCCCGTCGCTGCGGCTGGCGGACGGCTCCGCCGGGGTGCGCGTCGACAAGCCGTCGGTCGTCATGCCGGCGCCGGTTTCGCTCGCGTCAAGCTTCGACGAGTCGCTCGCCACCCGCTACGGCGCCGGCGTCGGCCGCGAAGCCCGGGCGCTGGGCACCGACGTGCTGCTGTCCCCGATGGTCAACACCATCCGGATTCCCTACGGCGGGCGCAACTTCGAGACGTTCAGCGAGGACCCGCTGCTGACGTCGCGGATCGCCGCCGCGGAGGTCAAGGGCATCGCGGGCCAGGGCACCATCCCGGTGGTCAAGCACCTGGCGGGCAACAACCAGGAGAACGACCGGCAGACGATCAACGTCCAGATGGACGACCAGACGCTGCACGAGGTCGAGCTGCCCGGGTTCGAGGCGGCGGTGAAGGCCGGCGCCGGCGCGGTGATGTGCTCGTACAACAACCTGAACGGGCCGTCCGCGTGCGCGAACGGCGACCTGCTGACCGGGATCCTGCGGGAGCAGCTGGCGTTCAAGGGCTGGGTGATGTCGGACTGGCGGATGTCGCTGACGCCCGACTCCCTGCCCAAGGGCCTCGACCAGGAGATGCCGGACGGCACGTACTTCGGCGACCAGCTGAAGACGGCGATCGGCGAGGGCAAGATCCCGCAGTCTGCTTTGGACACCGCGGTCGCGCGCATCCTCGGCCAGATGGACCGGTTCCACCTGCTCGACAACCCGGCGCGCCCGGCGCGTGACCTTTCCGGGCTGACGGCGACCGCGCAGGACGTCGCCCAGGCGGGCGCGGTCCTGCTGCGCAACGAGAAGGCCGCGCTGCCGCTGAGCACCACGCGCTCGGGCAGCGTCGCGGTGATCGGCTACAACGCGAAGACGCCGAAGCTCAACGGCGGCGGCAGCTCCCACGTCCTCCCGTCGGCCACGCCGGCCAGCCCGCTGGACGTGCTCAAGCAGCGCGCGGGCAGCACGACGACGTACACCCCGGGCTACGACCCGGCGGGCGAAGCGGTGCCGGCGGACGCGCTGTCCCCGGCGTACACCCAGGGCGGCGGCCTGCCCGCCGGCGCGGAAGGCGTGTTCTACAACGGCACGATCACCGCGCCGACCGAGGGCGACTACAGCATCCAGCTGCAGGCCACCGGCGGTGGCGGCTTCCTCCAGGTCGACGGCGCCGCGAGCGGCCTGTTCGGCGACTCGATCGCGACCGGCTACACGGGCATCACCGTGCACCTGACCGCGGGCCAGCACTCGCTGCTGCTCTACGGTTTCGCGGACTTCGTCCACCCCCTTCAGGTGAACCTGCACTGGCTCACCCCGGCGGCGGCCCAGACCAAGATCGCCGAAGCGGTGGCGGCGGCCAAGGCGGCCACCACGCCGATCGTGTTCGCCTACGACGACAGCTCCGAAGGCCTCGACCGCCCCGACCTGTCGCTGCCGGGCTACCAGGACGAGCTGATCGACGCGGTCGCCACGGCCAACCCGCGCACGGTGGTCGTGCTGAACACGGCGTCCGCGGTGAAGATGCCGTGGCTGGCGAAGACGGCCGCGGTGCTGGAGATGTGGTACCCGGGCCAGAAGGGCGCCGAAGCGACGACGGCGCTGCTGTACGGCGACGCCAACCCGCAGGGCAAGCTGACCCAGACGTTCCCGGTGGACGAGGCCCATACCCTCGTCAGCGCCGGCGCGGGCCTGTACCCGGGCCAGGACGGCCAGGTGAAGTACACCGAAGGCGTCGACATCGGCTACCGCTGGTACGCGGACAAGAAGATGACCCCGCTCTTCCCGTTCGGCTACGGGCTTTCGTACACATCGTTCGCGTACAGCGGGCTGACGGCTTCGAACGCGTCGGACGGTGGTCTGGACGTGAAGGTGACGGTGCGGAACACGGGAACCCGGACGGGCACGGAGGTGGCCCAGGTGTTCCTCGGCCCGAGCCCGCAGGTGACGGCCCCGCAGGCCCCGACGGCGCTGGGCGGGTACGCGAAGGTGACGTTGACGCCCGGGGCGTACCGGACGTTGACGATCCACGTGGACCCGCGCCAGCTGAGCTATTGGGACTCGGCGGCGAAGGCGTGGAAGCGCGGAGGCGGGACGCGGTCGGTGAAGGCCGGTTCGTCGTCGGCCTCGCTGCCGCTGAGCACTCAGGTCGCGGTGAGCTGACCCGACCGGCCGACGCGACTTGGCCGAGAGATGTAGTGAATGACTCATTCATGTCGTCCGGCGACATGAATGAGTCATTCACTACGTTGGCGGGGGCCCGGGCTCCGGACGCGCGCGAACGGCCGGTGCCCCGGGTAGGGCACCGGCCGTCCGAAAGGGTCGTCAGCCGTTCGTCACCGGTAGGTGGCGGAGGCCTCGGATGATCGCCGAGCGCCGGCGGTCGGCCGGGCCCGTCTGGCGCAGGTCCGGCAAGCGCGTCGCCAGGACCCGGAACGCCACGTCCGCCTCCAGGCGGGCCAGCGGCGCGCCCAGGCAGTAGTGCGACCCGCCCGAAAAGGACAGGTTGTCCGGGGTGGTCGGTCGGGTGATGTCGAAGACGTCCGGGCGAGTCCACACGGAAGGGTCACGGTTGCAGCCCGCTGTCAGGACGACGACCGCCGTGTCGGCCGGGATCACCGTGTCCCCGATCTCGACGTCCACTGTGGACACCCGGCTGGACTGCTGGACCGGCGCCTCGAACCGCAGCGACTCCTGCGCGGCCTGCGGGGCCAGGTCCGGGTCCGCCACCAGCTTCTCCCACTGGTCACGCCGTTCCAGCATCGTCTTCACGCCGACGCCGATCAGGTTCACCGTCGACTCCGCGCCCGCGAGGGTCAGCAGCTGGCACATCGACACCAGTTCGTGCGTCGTGAGCCGGTCCTCGGCGCGGGCCGTCAGGAGCTTGCTGACCGCGTCGTCGCCCGGGTGGGCCAGGCGCATCTCCATCAGCTCGGTGAACAGCGCGTCCAGCTCGTCCAGCGACCGCTGGACGCTCGCGATGTGCTCCGCCGACGTGATCTCGTCGAAGATCGTGCCGAACTTCGGGCCGTGCTCGAGGTACCGGCTCAGGAACGGCTCGGGGATGTCGAAGATGGCCGCCACCACCGTGACCGGGATGAGGTCGGCGAACGACGCCATCAGGTCGAACTCCCGGCTGGTGTCCACCCGGTCCAGCAGCTCGTGGCAGATGGCCGTCAGGCGGTCGCGGAAGCCGAGGATCGCCTTGGGACTCAGGAACGGCGTGGCCAGCTTGCGCAGCCGCGCGTGGTCGGCGCCGTCGGCGCCCAGCATCGAGTTGTCGAACGTCGTGATCACCGGGCTGATCGGCTTGCCGTCGGACTTGAGCACCCCGAACCGCCGGTCGCGCAGCACCTTCGTGGCCGTCGCGTGGTCGACCGTCGTCCACGCGCCGAGCTCGCTGCGGTGCAGCGGGCCCTTCGCGCGGATCTTTTCGTAGAGCGGGTAGGGATCCTCCGGGCCGCGCAGCAGCAGCGCCAGGGGATCGCCGAGTTCGCCGAGGGTCCACAGCACGCGCATCTGCGTGGTCATGTCCTCGGCCGTCTGGACCGGCATCGCTTTCCTCCTACGGCTTTCCGGCGGTGATCAGCCCGGCGACACCGCGCACGGTCGGCGCCTCGAACACCTGGGAGATCCGCAGCTTGACGCCGAGGTCCCGGCTGATCCGGGAACACAGCTGGGCGGCGGACAGCGAGTTGCCGCCCTGCCGGAAGAACGAGACGTCGCTGGCGATCGAGGGCACGCCGATGATTTCGCGCAGGAACCCCGCCACCGCGGCTTCGGTGTCCGAAAGCTCTTCCGCCACCGGCGCCACCGACTCGGCACGGCGGTTCGCGGCCAGCTCGGCCAGCGCGCGGCGGTCCAGCTTCCGGTCCTCCAGCACGGGCAGCCGCTCCAACCGCTGGACCAGCGCGGGCACCAGGTAACCGGGCAGCCGCTCGGCCAGCCCGGTGCGCAGTTCCTCCTCGCCTGGCGCGGAGCCGGACCCGGTGTAGAACAGGCAGAGGTCCTCGTACGCGCCGTCGGCCCCGGTCACCGGCACGACCGCGCAGGCGCCGACACCCGGTACGCGGCCGGCGTTGTGCTCGACGTCGTCGAGTTCGATGCGGTGGCCGCGGATCTTGACCTGGCGGTCCGCGCGGCCTTCGAAGTGCAGCAGCCCGTCGGGGGTCCGGCGGCCGAGGTCGCCGGTGCGGTAGACGCGTTCCGGGCCGGACGGCAGGGCGATCTCGACGAACTTCCGCGCGGTCAGCGAAGAGTCCTCGAAGTAGCCGAGCGCCAACCCCTTGCCGCCCAGGCAGATTTCGCCGCTCTCGCCGACGTCGCACAGGCGGTCGCCGTCGAGGATGTAGGCCTGGGTGTTGGGGAACGGGACGCCGAGCGGCACCTCGGCGCGGTCTTCCGGCCGGACGCGGTGGCAGGTGGCCGCCACGCTCGACTCGACCGGGCCGTACATGTTGTACAGCGGGATGTCCGGGTACGCCTCGAGGAACCGGGCCGCGTGCCGGGCCGAGAGCTTCTCGCCGCCGGTGCCGACGGCCCGCAGGCCGGCGAAGGCGTCGAGGTCGTTGTCGACCATGCTGTGGAACACCGCGGTGGGCGGGAAGATCGTGGTGACGCCGTGGATCGCGACCAGGTCACGCAGTTTCGTTGCCAGCTCCAGGGTGTCTTCCAGCAGCACCAGCGTGCCGCCGTTGAACAGCACGCCCCAGGAGTCGAGGCCGAAGGCGTCCCACGTCGCCGCGAGTGCCTGCGGCATCACCGCGCCGGAGTCCAGCGGGGTGAACAGCCAGTCGTCGAAGAGCCGCACGTTGCCGCGGTGCGCGGTCACCACGCCCTTCGGCGTCCCGGTGGTCCCCGAGGTGAAGAACACCGCGCAGGCGTCGTCGGCGCCGACCTCGACGGGAGCCGGGCGGGCGCCGAGGATCGGCTGCGACGGCGGCGACCACGTCGACGGCCAGGAGGCCCCGCGCTCGGCGGCCACCACCGGTCCGCCGAGGTGCTCGAGCAGCTCCACGAGCCGGGTCCGCGGCCAGCGCAGGTCCAGCGCCGCGTAGGCCGCCCCGCACTTGAGCACGGCCAGCAGCGTCGCGAACAGCTCGGGGGAGCGGGGCAGCAGCACCGGCACGATCGAACCGCGTTCAACGCCGCGCGCTTGCAGTTCGGCCGCGTACGCGTCTGCGGTCTCCGCCAGCTCGCGGTAGGAGATGTCCCGGCCCTGGTGGTGCAGCGCGGTCCGGTCCGGCCAGCGCCCGGCGCACCACTCGAACAGGCCGTGCATGGTCTCGGCCCGCTCGAACGGCCGGGGCTCCGGGTTGAAGGACGTCGTCATCGGGTGCTCCCGCGTTCGGTGATCAGCTCCGCCAGCGCGGCCGGCGTCGGGTGGGAGAAAGCGGCGGACAGCTTCAGCCGGACCCCGGTCTGCTTCTGGATCGACTGGACGAGCTGGGCGGCCAGCAGCGAATGCCCGCCACTGGCGAAGAAGTTCGTGTCCTCGGTGACGTCGGTGCGCTTGAGCAGCTTCGCGAACAACGCCATGACGGCGGTGGTCGTCGGGTCCGGCGCGGCCTCCGCGGGCACTTCGGCCGACGGCCCGGCCGTAGCGGCCAGTTCGGCGACCGCCGCCCGGTCCACCGTGTGGACGGCGGTCTCGGGCAGCGCGTCGACCCGCAGGTACCAGGCCGGGCGCGCCCGCGGCGGCA
>NZ_JAAGNB010001340.1:0-1003 GCF_010550475.1 Amycolatopsis sp. SID8362 | reverse complement strand
CCGCGGTGAGCGCCGGACGCCCGAGGTAACCCCGGGCGAGCCCGGCGCCGGCCAGGTACAGCTCGCCGCGCACGCCCGGCGGCACCGGCCGGAGCCCGGCGTCGAGGACGTACGCGCGGGTGTTCGCGACCGGCCGTCCGATGGCCACCGGCCCGCACTCCTGCGCGAGGCTGTCGCCGGCGACCTCCGAGCAGCCGTACAGGTTGACGAGTTTCGCCGACGGCCACCGGCGGGCGACCTTCTCGGCGAGCGCCGGGGAAAGCGGTTCGCCACTGGTGATCCAGGTCGTCACCGAAGCGAACGCGTCGGCCTCGGTGTCCTCGGCGAAGGTGTCGAGCAGGCTCGGCACCACGGTCAGCACCTGCGCGCCGGACGTCCGCACGAGTTCGGCCAGCGCGTGCGGGTCGGTGGCGGTCGCGTCGTCGGCGAGCACCACGGGATCACCGGCGACGAGACCGCCGAGCAGCTCGGTCGAGCCGTCGATGAAGGTGAGCGCGCTCTTCGCGAGCCGTGTGCCTTCGGCGATCCCGCGGCCCCAGTGCAGCCGGTTCGCCAAGGCCAGCTGGGTACCGGCGACGGCCTTCGGGCGGCCGGTCGAACCGGACGTGAAGATCACGTACGCGGGGTGGTCCGGGCTGATCGACGGCCACACCGGTTCGGGTCCGGTGTCACCGGGCCGCACCAGCCGGTCCCCGAACCCGTCCTCGGCGACGACCAGGTGCGGTCGCGCGTCGGTGAGCATCAGCTCGACGCGCTCGGCCGGGTGGTTCCGGTCGAGGGGCAGGTAGGCGGCGCCGGTCTTGAGCACGGCGAGGAGCGCGACGACGAGGTCGGCCGACCGCGGCAGCGCGACCGCCACCACCCGTTCCGGCCCCGCACCCCGCCCGAGCAGGGCACGGGCGAGCGTCGTGGCCCGCGTGTCCAGCTCGGCGTAGCTGAGCCGCTCGCTGCCGAAGACCAGCGCGGTGGCGTCCGGCGTCCGGGCCACCTGCGCGGCGAACAG
>NZ_JAAGNB010001287.1:0-4244 GCF_010550475.1 Amycolatopsis sp. SID8362 | reverse complement strand
ACCGGCGTCGGCCACTGCCTGCAGCAGCGCCAGCCCGCGATCGAGCGTCAGCGACCCCTCCCGGCTGGTCACAGCAAGCCGAGTTCGCCCAGGTCGGCGACCGGCTCCTCGAACGACGCCGCCGCGTAGGACGCGAAGAGCGCCCGCACGGCCTTCGCGGCCGGCTCGGACAGCGCCCGGGCCTCGTCGGCCAGCGCCTGCGCGTCGGTCGACTCCAGCGCGGCCCGGACGTCGCCGCCCGCGAGGCTGCGCGCGGACGCGACGAGCAGGTTCAGGAAGCCGTGGTGCACGAAGCCGGTGTCCGGGTCGGTGTGCCGGACCGCGCGGTGCAGGCTGTTCGTCGCCTTGAACGAGGCCCCGCTGGACCCGGAGACCACGGCGAGGAAGTCCGCGACCTCGTCGACGTTGGGGAAGTTCTCCCCCGCCTTGCCGCCGCAGCGGATCTTCGGCCAGCTGCCGTGCTCGATCACCTTGCGCACGCCGTCCAGCCAGCCGACGCCGCGCCGCGGCTCGACCACGCGGATGACGTCCTCGGGGACGAACTCCGAGACGCGCTCCAGCCAGACCTCGTCGACGTCCGAGGGCGCGGGCATCTCGACCATCCGCAGCGCCAGCAGCTCACTGCGCGACTCGACGATCGAGATGGCCTTCGGGACGCCGCCGAGGCCGGTGTCGATGATCAGCGACAGCGGCAGCGGCTGCTTCGGCTTGATCTTGATCAGCTCGGTGATCAGCTCCGGCAACCGGGAGGCTTGACAGAGAAAAACCCCCAGGACACCGGCGTGTTCGGACTCGCGGCTCGCGAAGTGCGAGCGCAGAGCTTCGGGCATGGCCGCATCGCCCGGAGGGAACAGCGCCGAGTCGTCGACGAGCCTCGCGAACAGGGGAGGAATCCCACGGGGGCCGGGGGGCGTGAGTTCCACAGCGCTTGACACGACTGACACGCTAGTAGCGTACGACATGAGGACAAAATCGTTCGCACAACGGACACCTTTTGGAGGGAGCGCCGATGCCTTACTACCGGCAAGTAGGCGAGATCCCGCACAAGCGGCACACCGCGTTCCGCAAACCCGGCGGCGGCCTCTACGCCGAGGAGCTGATGGGTGTCGAGGGCTTCTCCGCCGACTCCGCGCTGCTCTACCACCGCGGCCTGCCGACAGCGATCGTCGACGCCGTCACGGTCGAGGAGGACCGCGGCCCGCTCACCCCGAACCTGCCGCTCAAGCCGCGGGCCTTCAAGACCCAGGACCTCAAGTTCGGCGGCGAGACCGACGCCGTGACCGACCGGCGGCGGCTGTTCGGCAACAACGACGTCACCATCGGCTTCGTCACCGCGACCGCGCCCAGCCCGCTCTACCGCAACGCGGCCGGCGACGAGCTCTTCTACGTCCACGGCGGCTCGGCGACGGTCGAGACGATCTACGGCAGCATCGACGTCGGCGACGGCGACTACCTGGTGATCCCGACGTCGTGCACCCACCGGGTCGTCCCCCACGGCGAGATCAACCTCTTCACACTGGAGGCGCGCGGCCACATCGGCCCGCCGAAGCGGTACCTGTCGGCGAAGGGCCAGTTCCTGGAGCACGCGCCGTACTGCGAGCGCGACATCCGCGGGCCGTCGGCGCCGCTGGTGGTGGACGGCGAGGACGTCGAGGTGCTCGTGCGGCACCGCGCGGGCCTCACGCGCTACACGTACGCGACGCACCCCTTCGACGTCGTCGGCTGGGACGGCTGCCTCTACCCGTGGGCGTTCAACATCGACGACTTCGAGCCGATCACCGGCCGCGTGCACCAGCCGCCGCCGGTGCACCAGACGTTCGAGGGCCCGAACTTCGTCGTCTGCTCCTTCTGCCCGCGGAAGGTCGACTACCACGAGGACTCGATCCCGGTGCCGTACAACCACGCGAACGTCGACTCCGACGAGCTGATGTTCTACGTGCGCGGCGACTACGAGGCCCGCAAGGGCTCGGGCATCGGCGTCGGCTCGCTGTCGCTGCACCCGTCCGGCTTCACGCACGGCCCGCAGCCGGGCGCGGCGGAGGCGTCCATCGGCGCGGAGTTCTTCGACGAGACCGCGGTCATGGTCGACACGTTCGCGCCGCTGGAGCTCGGCGAGGCGGCCGACGCGTCCGAGGACCCGGGCTACGCGTGGACGTGGTCGCGCCGCGGCCCTAAGCAATAGTCAAAATACCGTCCTCTCCCCGTTCCGCTGCCGGATAATGGAATTTCCGGTCGCGGAACGGGGAGGATTCGATGATCAATTCCCAGCCAGCACGGCGCAGGAGAAAGATTCTCCCGTTCCTGGCCGCGATCGTGGTCGCCGCCGGGCTGATCATCGGGATCCGCGCCTGGACCAGCGGCTCGGGCGACGACGCCGACGCGCCGAAGTGCACCGGCTCGGACGCCGTCGCGCTGAACGTCGCGTCGTCGCCGGAAAAGGCCGGAATCGTCCAGGAGGCCGCCAAGGCCTACTCCGGACGGTCCGTCGCCGGCCACTGCGTCGACGTCGTCGTGAAATCGAAGTCGTCGGGCGTCGCGATGCAGGCGCTGGCGAACGGCTGGAACGAGGCCACCGACGGCCCGCGCCCGGACGTCTGGACGCCGGCCGCGAGCGGCTGGGTCAACCTGCTGCGCGTGAACGCGAAGGGCGACTCGGCGTCGATCGTGCCGGACGGCGACCCGCAGTCGATCGCGAACTCGCCGCTGACCGTCGCCATGCCGAAGCCGATGGCCGAGGCGCTGGGCTGGCCGGCCAAGCCAATCGGCTGGAAGGACCTCGCGACGCTGGCGACCGACCCGGCGGGCTGGGCGAAGTTCGGCCACCCCGAGTGGGGCAGGTTCCGGCTCGGCAAGACGAACCCGAACATCTCAACGGCGGGCCTGAACGCCACCATCGGCGCCTACTACGCGGCCACCGGCACGTCGTCCGACCTCACCGCGGCCGCGCTCGAGAAGCCCGAGGCCAAGCAGTTCGTCTCGAACATCGAGCAGGCGATCGTGCACTACGGCGACAACACGCTGACGTTCCTGACCAACCTGCAGAAGGCCGACGACCGCGGCGCGGCGCTGTCCTACATCTCGGCGGTGACCGTCGAGGAGAGCTCGCTGATCGGCTACAACCAGGGCAACCCGACGAACGACCCGACGAAGGTCGGCCAGCACGCGCCGCCGAAGGTGCCGATCGTCGCGATCTACCCGGCCGACGGCACGCTCAACTCCGACCACCCGTTCGTCACGCTGAACTGGGCCGACGCGACGCGCAAGCAGATCGCCGCGGACTTCCTCGGCTACCTGCGCGGCCCGGAGACGCAGCAGCGGTTCGCCGCGCTCGGCTTCCGGTCGTTCGACGGGCAGCCGGGTCCGCAGGCGACGATCCAGAACGGCGTCCAGCCGGACGCGAAGATCAACTTCATCCGGCCGCCCTCCCCGACCGTGCTTTCGAAGCTGCTGACGACGTGGACCGAGCTGCGCAAGAAGGCGAACGTGCTGCTCGTCGTGGACGTCTCGGGCTCGATGGGCGACGAGGTCAAGGGCACCGGCAAGAGCAAGATCGACCTGGCCAAGCAGGCCGCGATCGACGCGCTCGGCCAGTTCGTGCCGCGCGACCAGGTCGGACTCTGGCAGTTCTCCACCCACCTCGACGGCGACAAGGACTACCAGGAGCTGGTCCCGGTGCAGGCGCTGGGGAACAGCGGCAAGGAAACCCTCGCGATGCGGCTGAGCGGGCTGACGCCGCAGGCGGGCACCGGGCTCTACGACTCGTCGCAGGCCGCGTACGAGTACCTGAAGGCGCACCTCGACCCGGCGGCGATCAACGCGGTCGTCGTGCTGACCGACGGCCGCAACGAGGACTCCGGCGGCGTCGACCTCGACCACCTGCTGCCGCAGTTGCGGCCGGAGGGCAACGCGGAGACGGTCCGGCTGTTCACCATCGCCTACGGCTCGGACGCCGACCAGGACGTGCTGAAGCAGATCGCGGAAGCGACCGAAGGATCGGAGTACGACTCGTCCAAACCGGACTCGATCAACCAGGTCTTCACGTCCGTGATCTCGAATTTCTGAGATCCTCGCGGTCATGAAGTTCGCCCGTGAGCTCGCCGAACCGTGGGGGCTGCTGTTCGCCGCCACGTCGGCCGGGGTGGCCTGGGCCGTGCAGCTGCCGGTCGTCGCCGCCGTCGGGGTCGGGGTGGCGGTGCTGGCCGCGCGGGCGGGCGTCGCCGTCGCGACCCGCGAGAAGGAGCCGG
>NZ_JAAGNB010001234.1:0-4414 GCF_010550475.1 Amycolatopsis sp. SID8362 | reverse complement strand
CGACCTGGCGGAGCGGGTGCCGCCGGACGCGCTTTCGGCGACCGACCTGGCGGCGGTGGCCGAGGCGGCCCGCGCCGCCGCGACGACCGCCGGGGTGAGCGTCGAAGTCCACTCGGGCACGGCCGACCCGCGGGTAGCGGGGCTTCGCGACCGGGCCACCCGGCTGACGGCGTCGGTGGTTACCGGCTGAGGGCACCGGGTAAATCACAGCGAGTCCATGGAAGGACGCCAGGAAATTCTCAGGAACGAGGCGTTCCATGGACGGGCCGGAGGCTTTGTCGAGGGCTGGAGCTGTGCATGAGCGAGTACGACCGCGGACCGCAGGGAGGCGGCGACCACCCGCCGTACCAGCAGTACTACGGCCAGGAGTACTACGGGCACCAGCAGTACTACGACCAGCCCCGTGACCAGTGGGGCCGCCCGTACCCGCAGTACACCCAGCCGATGTACCCGCCACCCGCGTACCAGCCGCTGCCGCGCAAGCGCCACCCGCTGCGGACGCTCACCCTCACGGTGGTCGCGATCGCGCTGGCCGTGGTCGCCGGGCTCGGCATCGGGCACCTGATCGCCGGCGCGAACAACCCGACGGCGAGCGGCAACCAGAACTTCGGCTTCTCCGGCCAGCCCAGCGCGTCGCAGACGGTGCTCGACGTCGACGCCGTGTCGGCCAAGGTCAACCCGGCCATCGTGAACATCGAAACCGAGCTCGGCCTGCAGGGCGCGGCCGCGGCGGGCACCGGCATCGTGCTGACCCCGGACGGCGAGGTGCTCACCAACAACCACGTCGTCGCCGGCTCGACCAGCATCAAGGCCACCAGCATCGGCACCGGGGACACGTACACGGCGGACGTCGTCGGCTACAACCGCAGCGAAGACGTCGCGGTCCTGCGGCTGCGGAAGGCGTCCGGCCTGCCCACCGCGGTCATCGGCGACTCGTCGAAGGTCGCCGTCGGCGACCAGATCCTCGGGCTCGGCAACGCCGGCGGCAAGGGCGGCGACCCGGTGCCCGCGCCCGGCACGGTGACCGCGCTGGACCAGTCGATCACCGCGTCGGACGAGTCCAGCGGCTCGTCCGAGCAGCTCAAGGGCCTGATCCAGGTCCGGGCGAACATCGAATCGGGCGACTCCGGCGGCCCGCTGGTCAACGCGGACGCGCAGGTCATCGGCGTGGACACGGCCGCGTCCACCGGCTACCAGCTCAACGGCCGCCGCAGCGGCGGTGCGGGTCAGGGCTTCGCCATCCCGATCAACAAGGCGGTCGACATCGCCCACCAGATCGTCGCGGGTACGGCGTCGGACACGGTCCACATCGGCAAGACGGCGTTCATCGGCGTCTCGGTCACCGACGGCCAGGGCGGCGCCCAGGTCCGCCAGGTGGTCCCGCGCGGCCCGGCGCAGAAGGCGGGGCTCGCGGCGGGCGACGTCATCACGGCCATCGACGGCAAGCCGGTCGACTCGGCGACGACGTTGACGACCGTGATGGACGGCCACCACCCGGGCGACCAGCTGAGCCTGACGGTGACGAGCGCCGGTGGCGCGCAGCGTCAGGTGCCGGTCAAGGCGATCGAGGGCCCGGTCGGTTAGCGGAGGGTCTCGTTCAGCACTTCGCGGTGGGTCCGCTTCGCCGCGAGGTAGCGCTCACGGCCGGCGTCGGTGATCGTCACGAAGATGCCGCGCCGGTCCAGCTCGCACAGCGCGCGCTCGACCAGGCCTTCCTTCTCCAGCCGGGCGACCAGCCGTGAGGTGGCGCTCTGGCTGAGGTGGATGGCACCGGTCAGGTCGGCCGAGCGGCACTTGAAGTCGCAGGTCGCGAGGCGCTCGAGGGCCTCGAACTCGTTCGCGCCGATCCCGTGGCGCTCCTGGAGGCGGCACTCGAGCGTGCTGAACACGGCCGAGTAGCGCGCCAGCAGCTCGTGCCACTCCTGCACCAGGCCTTGCTCAGCGACGTCGCTCACAGCGACCAACCTAGCATGCACGGACATCAGATGCAAATACATTAAATGCTTAGACATTAGATGCGTGTGCATGTAATGTCGCCGCCATGAGCTCTTCCGTGTCCTTGTCCACCACCTCAACCCGGTGGGACGCACGTCTCTGGGGTGTCCTGCTCACCGTTTCGATCGTCATCGGCCTCGACGCGCTCGACGTGTCGATGGTCGGGGTGGCGCTGCCCGCCATCCAGGCCGACCTCGGCCTCTCCACCAACGCGCTGCAATGGGTCGTCAGCGGGTACGTCCTCGGCTACGGCGGGCTGCTGCTGCTCGGCGGGCGCACCGCCGACCTGCTCGGCCGCCGCCGGGTGTTCCTCGTCGCCGTCGCGGTGTTCGCGCTGGCCTCGCTGCTCGGCGGCCTCGTCGACGACGGCGCGCTGCTCATCGCCAGCCGCTTCATCAAGGGCCTGGCGGCCGCGTTCACGGCGCCGGCCGCGCTGTCCATCATCACCACGACGTTCCAGGAGGGCCCGGCCCGCAACAAGGCGATCAGCATCTTCGCCGTGTTCGGCGCCAGCGGGTACTCCGCCGGCCTCGTGTTCTCCGGCTTGCTGACCGAGGTCGGCTGGCGCTGGACGTTCCTGCTCCCGGCGCCGATCGCGCTGATCGCGTTCGCCGCCGCGTGGAAGCTGATCCCGTCGTATGAGCGCGAAGAGGGCCGCGGCTACGACTTCCCGGGCGCCATCACCGGCGCCGCCGGCTCGCTGCTGCTGGTGTTCGGCGTCGTCGAGGCCCCGGAGATCGGCTGGGCCGCGCCGCGGACGCTCATCACGTTCCTGGTCGCGCTCGCGCTGCTGGTGACGTTCGTGGTCATCGAGAAGCGCAGCGCGCACCCGCTCCTGCGGCTGGGCATCCTGCGCTCGGGCCCGCTGGCCCGCGCCAACCTCGGCGGCGCGCTGTTCTTCGGCGCCTACATCGGGTTCCAGTTCGTCGTGATGCTGTACCTGCAGCGGGTGCTGGGCTGGTCGGCCCTGCAGACGGCGCTGGGCTTCCTGCCCGCCGCGTTGATCGTGGCGTTCGGCTCGCCGCGCATCGAGCCGCTGATCGACCGCGTCGGCACCCCGCGCACGATCTTCGCGGGCGTGGTCGCGCACGTCATCGGCTACGCGCTGTTCCTGCGGATCGACGAGCACTCCGGCTACGCGGGCTTCGTCCTGCCCAGCATGATCCTGCTCGGCATCGGCTTCACGCTGGCGTTCTCGTCCCTCAACATCCAGGGCACGGCCGGCGTCGCCGACAACGAGCAGGGCCTGGCGGGCGGCCTGTTGAACACGTCCCTGCAGGTGGGCGGCGCGATCGGCCTGGCGGTGGTGACGGCGGTCCTGACCGCCAACGGCGGCCGCGAGGCCTCCCCGGCCGCGCTGCTGACCGGGCTGACGCCGGCGTTGAGCGTGGTCACCGGTATCGCGGTGCTGGGACTGTTGATCGCGATCAGCGGCTTGGTGGCGCGTAAGCGCCCGGCCGAAGAGCCGGTCCCCGAGGGCGACCTCCTGGCCCTCGCCGACTGACGCAGGTGCCGGGGCGCTGGATCCCGATGCCGTGAATGACTCATTCATGTCGTCCGACGACATGAATGAGTCATTCACTACGTTCGGGACGGGGCCCCGGCAAAGTCGGGCAGCAGGGCCGATCCGCCCAGCCGCGATGTCATGAAAGGGTCGTTCATCTCGCCAGACGACATGAATGACCCCTTCATGGCGTCCCCGCGACGCCGGGCAGACCACGCGGCCAGCCCGCGCAGCCGGTCACCCGCTCGCTGGCGCGACCCTTGCCGGGACGGTCGGGCCGAGGTCACCGACCGCCCCGCTCGTCCGTGCCGGGGACCTTCGCCGTGGTGATGGCGATGCGGTTCCACGTGTTGATCGTGAAGATCAGCGCGAGCAGCTGGGCCAGTTCCTCTTCGCCGAACTGAGCCGCGGCGCGCTCGTAGACGTCGTCGGGGACGCCGCCCTGGACCAGCGTCACGGCCTCGGTCAGCGCCAGCGCGGCCTGCTCCTTCTCGCTGAAGAAGTTCGTGGCCTCGTGCCACACGGCGATCATGTGCAGCCGTTCCTCGCTCTCGCCGGCCTTGCGGGCGTCGGAGGTGTGCATGTGCAGGCAGTAGGCGCAGCGGTTGAGCTGCGACGCGCGGATCTGCACCAGTTCGACCAGCGCGGGGTCGAGCCCGGCGCGGGCGGCGGCGTCGAAGCCGATCAAGGCCTTGAAGGCCTTCGGGGCGGTCTTGGCGAAGTTCACTCGGTTCGTCATGACCAGAAATCTAGGGCCCGGTTGACCCGCGTGTAGGGTGCATTTCCGTGGCGAATTCGTGGGTCAATTCGGGGGAGCGGGACCTGCACCTGGAGCTGCCGGGCACCGGCGGCAGGCGGGCCGCGCTCATCGCCGCGCTGCGGGACGCCGTCCGCGCCGGGCGGCTCGCCCCGGGC
>NZ_JAAGNB010001179.1:0-2334 GCF_010550475.1 Amycolatopsis sp. SID8362 | reverse complement strand
GAGGGCGGCGAAGAGGTCACCGGGCAGCACGTGCTGGGCGCGCAGGGTGGTGCCGGTGACGGTGAGGTCGGCGGCGTCGGGCGAGCCGGCGATCAGCCGCGCGTCCGCTCGGGCGAGCAGCGTCGCCAGCGGGACCGGGACGATGCGCGCCGGACGGGGCGGCGCGGGGACCGCTTTCACCGGGCTTTCCGGCACCTGGGAACTGGACGATGACACGGACACGGCCAAGAGGCTACCGGCGGCCGTTCGGGCCCCCCGCACGCGGTACGGCGATTGCGCGCCACTTCGGCACATGTGCTAAACGCCCCGCCGCTCCCCCTTGCCACACAACACTTTCCGCCCGCGACCAGCCGAAGTGGACAATGCCCGCGGAAAAGCCGTGAAGGCCTCCTTACCGGCATCTGATGCCGGTAAGGAGGCCTTCACGGAACTAAAAGCCGGTAAGGGGCCCTTCACGGATCGTGCCTACGGGATGATGAGCGGAACCTCCGGCGAAGGGCCGTCCGACAGCGGGATCTGGTACCGCTGCGTCAGGTACGACGCGATGCTGTGGAACAGCGGCGCGGCGGAGTGCCCCACCGGCAGCGTCGTGTCCGGCGCGTCCAGCCGGATCCCGACCACGAACCGCGGGTGGTCGGCGGGCAGGATGCCGGCGAAGGTGATGTTGTACAGGTGGTCGCTGTAGGCCTTCGTCCGCGGGTCGACCTGCTGGCCGGTGCCCGTTTTCCCGGAGATCTGGTAGCCCTCGACCGCCGCCGTCGGCGCCGTGCCCTTCTGCAGGCCCTTGCCGTTCTGGGCGACCGCGCGCATCATGTCGCGCACCGTCTTCGCCGTCTGCGGGTTGACCACCTGGACGCTCTTCGGCGCCGGCTCGGGCACGGTCGTCCCGTCCGGGTTGACCTTCGCCTTGACGATCCGGGGTTCGACGCGCAGGCCGTCGTTCGCGATCGCCTGGTACATCCCCGCCATCTGCAGCACGGTCATCGACAGGCCCTGCCCGATCGGCAGGTTGCCGAACGTCGTCGCCGACCACTGGCTGCGCGCGGGCACGACACCCGCGCTCTCGCCGGGGAGGCCGACGCCGGTGCGCTGGCCGAGGCCGAACCGCTTGAGCAGCTCGGAGTAGTGCTCCTCGCCGAGCTTCTGGGCGAGCAGCAGCGTCCCGATGTTCGACGACTTGGCGAAGATGCCGGCGGTGGTGAACGTCTGCGTGCCGTGGGTCCAGGCGTCGTGCACCGTCTTGTCGGCCACCTGCAGCGCGCCGGGCACCTGGATCGTCGACTCCGGCGTCGCGATGCCCGCGTCGATCGCCCCGGTGGCGGTGACGACCTTGTTCACCGAACCCGGCTCGAACGGCGTGGTGACCGCGGGGTTGGCCAGGTCCTCGTTGGTCCAGGTCGTCTGGTCGTTCGGGTCGAACGTCTTGTCGTTGGCCAGCGCGTAGACCTCGCCGGTCTTGGCGTCCAGCACGACCGCCTGCCCGCCCTTGGCGTGCGACTGCTGGACGTAGTCCGACAGCTGGCGCTGCACCTCGTACTGCAGGTCGGAGTCGACGGTCAGCTCGAGGTCCGAGCCGGGGACCGCGGCCTGCAGGTCGTGCTCGGTGCCCGGGATGACGACGTTGTCGCTGCCGTTCTTGGTGTTGACCATCATCCGGCCCGGCGTCCCCGCCAGGTCGTTGTCGCGCAGCAGCTCCAGCCCGACCAGGCCGTGCAGGTTGTGCTTGGAGACGTCCGGGTCGTCGGAGCGCCAGTTCGCGGCGCCGACGATGTTCGAGGCCAGGCTGCCGCCCGGGTACTCGCGCAGCGCCCGCTTTTCGACGCTGATCCAGGCGAAGTGCTTGACGATGTCGGCGGCGATCGACGGCTCGACGTTGTTCACCAGGTAGGTGAAGGACGCCTGCTTGTGGAACAGGTCCAGCAGCTGCTGCTCGCCGATCATGTTCGGCAGCTTGCCGGCGATGTACTTCGCGGCGGCCGCGGTCTCGTTGTCGAACGTCTTCTGCGTGCCGGGGTTCTTCACGGCGAAGTCGTCCATGTTCTTGCGCAGCGCCTTGAGGTTCACCGACAGCGTGCGCACCTCGACGCTGAACGCCAGCTTGGCGCCGTTGCGGTCCACAATGGACCCGCGCTGGGCGGGGATGTCGATGGTCTGGGTGCGCTGCCGCTCCGCCGCGGCGGACAGCGCGCCCGCCTCGAACCACTGCACCTGCACCAGTTTCCCGCCCGCGACGAGCAGGACGGCGACGAGCAGCAGGCGCACCGCGGAGAACCGCGTGCGGTTGCCGCCGTTGCCCTGGCGCGCGGCCGCGCTGCGCGTCCCGGCGGCGTAGGT
>NZ_JAAGNB010001130.1:0-1263 GCF_010550475.1 Amycolatopsis sp. SID8362 | reverse complement strand
GAGCGCCTGCCGGATCGCGGAGCGGCCCGCGTTCCCCGGCAGGCCCAGCCGGCTCGGCACGTCCACCCCGGCCGCGCCGAGCAGCCGTTCCGCGTCACGGGCCTCGTCGGTGGTGAACAGCACGACGCCGAGCCGGATCGAGTCGATCAGCTGGATCTCGGCGAACTCGTGCGCCCCGGCGACGATCCGCTCCCATTCGTGCAGCAGGCCGCCGGTGCGGTCCGGGTAGGCGCGCAGCACCAGTTCCGCCGCCTGCAGCGCCGAGCGCGCCTTGAGCACGTCGGCCCGCGCGGCGAACTGCGTGGTCAGCAGCGACCGGAGGCGGTGCAGGCCGCTGCGGGCCAGCAGCTCGCCCGACAACGCCCGCGCGCCCGTCACCAGCTCGCCGCCGACCAGCTCGATCGCCAGCCGCACGCCGAAAAGCCCATAGCGAGCCAGGAGTTCGGCGCGTTCGGCCGCCGGGACGTCCACATCGGACTCACCGGTGGCGAACCGGTCGGCCGACGTCAGCAGCCGCGCCACTTCGGCCTCCGGCGCGGCCGAGAGCCGCCGGAACGCGCGGAACTCGGATTCCTTCAGCGTCGCCGCGGAGCTGGCCAGCAGGCCGGCCACCGGGACCACGGTCTGGCAGAGCCCGCGCACCCGCGGGTCGCGGGCGTAGCGGCCGGCGATCTTCGCCGCCGAATCGAGCGCGTCGGCCCGGGCGTGCCCGACCTCGTCGGCCTTCGCCAGCACGCCGATGGTGTTCACCGGCCGGCGCTGCGCCGGGTCGTCGTGGAAGGCGTCCAGGAACCGGACGTCGTCGCCGTGCACGTGCCGCATCAGGTACACCACGGCGTCCGCGGTGCCCACGCCGTCACCTTCGGGGACCAGCGCCGCCTCGGTGCGCCCGGAGACCTCCGCCCGCGCCGACCCCAGGCCGGGCGTGTCGATCAGCGTCATCGCGCGCAGGGCGGGCGACGGCCAGTCGACGACGAGCCGGTCGACGTCGTCGGGCGCCATGCCGAGTTCGAGGCCGAGGGTGCCGGACAGCCTGCCGAAGGGCAGCTGGCGCGGCATCCCGCGGACGGGGTGCAGCATGATCCGGTAGGTCGGGCCGTTGCGGTACCAGGTGACGACCCGGGTGCACTCCCCCGCGTCGGTCGCCGCGAGCTCCTGGCCGACCAGCGCGTTGAGCAGCGTGGACTTCCCGGCCTTGACGCGGCCGGCGATCGCGACGCGCAGCGGCTCGGCGAGCCGGCCGGCGATCAGCCGCAGCTGCGG
>NZ_JAAGNB010001078.1:0-1883 GCF_010550475.1 Amycolatopsis sp. SID8362 | reverse complement strand
CCCGCCGATCGCCCGGATCCCGAGCGCGGAGAGCAGGAAACTGGCCGCGTTGGCCGCGACCGACGTCACCGGCCCGAGCACGGCGAACGCGGCCCCGCCGAGCGGCGGCCCGAGCGCGGTGGCCGTCCAGTTCGTCGATTCGAACCGGCCGTTGGCCACGAGCAGGTCCTCCGGCGCGACGAGCCCCTTCAGGAACGCCCCGCTCGCCGAGGTGAAGGTGATGTCCGCCGCGGCGACGACCACCGAGACGGCGAGGAGCTGGACGAAGCTCAGCAGCCCGAGGGCGTAGCAGGCGGGCACGCTGAGCAGCGCGCCGAACCGGACCAGGTCCATGGCCACCATGACCGGCCGCTTCCGCCGCCGGTCCACCCAAGGTCCCAGCGGCACGGCCACGAGCGCCCCCACCGCGGGCCCGATGGCGGCGAGCGCCGACACCGCCGTGGGCCCGGCGTGCAGCACGAGGATCGCGAGCATGGGGAACGCGCCGAACCCGAGCCAGGTGCCGAACGCGCTCACCGCGTACGCCGACCAAAGCCACCTGAACCGCCGTCCGAGCTGCCTCCGCGTCACCGGGAGATCAAAGCGAGGAGCGGGCGGGCGGCGCAAACAACCGACGCGCCGGCGAGCCACAACGCGGGGTTGTGGTTCTAAGGTCGGTCGCCGTGGACCTCGACGCAGTGCGCACCTTCGTGGCCGTCGTGGCGGCGGGCCGGTTCCAGGACGCCGCGGTGGATTTGTCGATCACGCAGCAGGCGGTCTCGAAGCGCATCGCGACGTTGGAGAAGACGCTCGGCGCCCGCCTGTTCACCCGCACCGCCCGAGGCGCGCGCCTGACCACCGAAGGCGAGGCGTTCCTGCCGCACGCGAGGGAACTGCTTTCGGCGGAGGCGCGAGCACTGGCGTCGGTCCGCACCGGCCCGCTGCGCGTCGACGTCATCGGCCGCCGCCTGTGCCCGGCGACGTTGCTGCGGGAGTTCCACGAGGCGCACCCGGAGATCCCGCTGGAGGTGGTGACCCTGTTCGACAGGGCGGCCGCCGCGCTCCGGACCGGCTCGATCGACGCGTCGTTCCGCGCGGTGGTGGAGCTGCCGCCGGACCTCGACGCGCAGTGGGTGTTCGACGAGCCCATCGAGCTGCTGTGCGGACCCCGGCACCCGCTGGCCGGCATGTCGTCGGTGACCCCGGCGGAGCTGGCCGGGCACCGGCTCTGGATGCCGGGTGTGGTGCCCGGGACCGAGTGGGGTGCGTACTACGGCACGTTCGCGAGCGCGTTCGGGCTGTCGATCGACGCGGCCGGGCCGAACTTCGGGACCGAGGTGGTGCTGGACACGGTCGCGCGGTCGGCGGAGGTGGCGACGTTGGTTCCGACGGGTGCCCGGCTGTTGTGGCCGGCGGAGCACGACCTGCGGCGGGTGCGGATCGAACGGCCGGTGCCGGTGTACCCGCATTCGCTGGTCTGGCGCCGGGACAACCCGCACCCGGGGCTGGCGGCGCTGCGGTCCTACCTGGGCCAGGGCACCCGAGCGAACGATGCTTGGCACCCGCGGTGGGACGCTCAGCCCAGCCAGACCGTGCCCAGGACCGGGTAGCCCGGCAGGCCCGTGCGTGCCGCGCCTGGTCGGGGGACGCCTGCTATCCACAGGCGGCCCGTCGATGCGATGTTCGCGGCCATCGAGGGGTCCGCCTTGGGGAGGCGGAAGGGGACCACCGTGCCGTCGGCCAGCATGGTCAGGCCGCTCAGCCTCGCCGTGCCGCGGCGGTCCATGCGGATCGGGCCGTCCGGGACCGCGCGCAGTTCGGTCCAGTGGTCGGCGGGCAGCGGGCGGCCGTGGGCGAGCGAGCGCAGGCCCGTCGCGAGCGCGCCCAATAGCGCGCCGGCCGCG
>NZ_JAAGNB010001030.1:0-1956 GCF_010550475.1 Amycolatopsis sp. SID8362 | reverse complement strand
TGGTGATCAGCTCGGCCGCGGTGAAGTCGCGGTAGAGCGGGGTGTCCTGGGCGACGAACCCGATCTCGGGGAGCGCGGCCGCGGGCGGGCGGCCGAACACCCGCACGTCCCCGGAGTCCGGTGACAGTAGGCCCGCGGCGAGGTGGAGGAGGGTGGTCTTGCCCGCGCCGTTCGGGCCGACGAGCGCGACGATCCGTCCGGCGGGGACGGTCAGGTCGCAGTCACGCAGGGCCCAGGTGCGGCGGTACCGCTTGCCCAGCCCGCGGGTTTCCACCGCCGGCTCCATGTACCAGCCCCCCACTACGCGCGCGGTGCCGCTGTCCCGCGCATCGTGGTCTCGATCAGCGCCGCGATGTCGTCCGGTGTCATCCCCGCCGCGTCGGCGCGCTCCAGCCACGCGACCAGCTCGTCCCGCAGCTGCGCCTGCGCCCCCAGCGACGGGCCGGCCAGGTCGCCCGTGACGAACGTGCCCACTCCCGGCCGTCCGTCGGCCAGGCCCTCCAGAACCAGCTCGCGGTAGGCCTTGAGCACCGTGTTCGGGTTGATCGCCAGCTCCTGCGCCACGTCACGCACCTTCGGCAGCTGGTCGCCGGGGCGCAGCAGGCCGACCCGCAGTGCCTGCTTCACCTGCACGACGAGCTGCATGTACGTGGCGACCCGGGAACGGCCGTCCAGGACGAACTCGATCACCGGACCTCCTACTGTCCTACGCCAGTAAGACAACACCGGGGAACACAGCGCTGTCAAGGCGGCCGTCGCGGGCATAGGGTCTCGATCGAGAGGCACACCGGCACCGGGAGGCAGGCATGTCGTTGTTGGACGGGCTCGGCAAGGCGATCACCTCGGGGGCGGTCGAGATCGTCGACCTCACCGCACCCCTGAGTTCGAGCACGCCGATCCTGCAGTTGCCCGAACCGTTCGCCAACACCATCCCGTTCCGGCTCGAGGAGATCAGCCGCTACGACGAACGCGGGCCGCGCTGGTACTGGAACGACATCCACACCGGCGAGCACACCGGCACGCACCTCGACGTCCCGGTGCACTGGGTGTCCGGAAAGGACGGTCACGACGTCTCCCAGGTACCGCTGAAGACTCTCGTCGCGCCCGCGGTCGTCCTCGACTTCTCCGCGCGGGCCGCCGAGGACCCGGACTTCCTGCTCTCGATCGACGACGTCCGGGCGTGGACGGCCGAGCACGGCCCGCTGCCCGACGGCGGCTGGCTGCTCTACCGCACCGGCTGGGACGCGCGCAGCGCCGACCAGGAAGAATTCCTCAACGCCGACGAGACCGGGTCGCACTCCCCCGGCGTCTCGCCCGAGTGCGCGCGGTGGCTCGCCGAGGAAACGCCGATCACCGGGCTCGGGGTCGAAACCGTCGGGACCGACGCGGGTCAGGCGCCCGCGCTCGAGCCGATGTTCCCCTGCCACGAACTCCTGCTGGGCGCCGGGAAGCACGGCTTGACGCAGCTGCGGAACCTCGCCTCGCTGCCGCCGACCGGGACGCTGCTGGTGGTCTCGCCGCTGCCGATCGTCGGCGGCTCCGGCAGCCCGGCCCGCGTGCTGGCGCTGGTGGAGCGGTGAACGTCGCCGAACTCGTCGGCCGCACGCTCGCCGGCCTCGGCGCCGGCACCGCGTTCGGCGTGGTGGGCAGCGGCAACTTCGAGGTGACCAACGCACTGCGCGCGGGCGGCGTCCGGTTCGTCGCCGCCCGCCACGAGGGCGGGGCGGCGAGCATGGCCGACGCCTACGCGCGGATGAGCGGGCAGGTGTCAGTGCTGTCGCTGCACCAGGGCTGCGGGCTGACCAACGCCGTCACCGGGATCACCGAGGCCGCCAAGAGCCGGACGCCGATGATCGTGCTGACCGCCGACTCCGCGGGCGCGTCGGTGCTGTCGAACTTCCGCGTCGACCAGGACGGCCTCGCCGCGGCGGTCGGCGCGGTGCCGGAGCGCGTGCA
>NZ_JAAGNB010000989.1:0-1352 GCF_010550475.1 Amycolatopsis sp. SID8362 | reverse complement strand
GCTGACCATGGCCGGGCCCGGCAGCGGGTTCAGCGGCGGCGCGCGCCAGGCGGTGCGCGACCTCGCCGGCGTCACCCACCCGACCGAGCCGGACCTGGCCGCCGCGACCTACCTGACCTGGCTGTTCGAGCACGCGCTGACCAAGGAGGCGTTCAGCTTCCCGATCTGGAACCTCAGCCGCGAGGTGCTCAACCCGGACAACCAGTTCCAGCAGGGCCCGGAGTGGACGGCGATCGGGGACATGGTCGCCGAGTCGGTGCCGTTCTTCGGCGAGCACGGGCTGCCCGACCTGCGGATGGCGGAGCTGATCGGCGACGGCCAGACGACGCTGTCGGTGCTCGGACGCGCTTTCGCCGCGCTGTCCGGCTTCGAGAACTACCCGGAGCAGGCGCTGCTGCGCGCCGTCAACCACTCCGGCCGCAGCGCCCTCACCGGTGCGCTCGCCGGGGCCCTGCTGGGTGCGCGCACCGGGATCCCCGGGCTGCCGCAGAAGTGGGTCGACCAGCTGGAGCTGCGCTACCTGGTCGAGAACGTCGCTTCGGACGCCTACTGGCACTTCGACCGGCACTCGGCGCTGAGCGCGCAGGGTGACGCGTGGATCGAGCGGTACCCGCGGCATTAGCCCGAGGATGGGGAGAATGGAAGAACAGGAAGCCGTCGCTCGCGTGCGGGAGTGGTTGCGCACGCGACCGGGCGGTGACCGGCTGCGGATCCGGGACGAGTTCACCGTGCGCCGCCCGGACGGCTGGCGCTTCACGGTCAACGCGGCCGCTTACCTCGACGGCACCGACATCGGTGCCGGCCTGGTGCCGAGCCCGGTGGTGTTCGTGCCGGCCGACGGCGGCGAGATCACGCTCGACCAGGAGTCGATGGCGAGCACCCCGGCCGAGACCGAGTGGCGGCCCGACGTCGACCCCGAGTTCGACGAGAAGGCGTTCCCGGACCTCCCGGTGCGGGCGATCCGCGGCTGGACCCGGCCGACCGGCGAGTACCGGGTCAACGAGCAGTACACGCCGGGCCCGGTCTGGCGCGGGTTCCCGGTGCCCACGACCGATGCGGCGAAGCTGCTGAACTACCTGGCCGTGGGCTGGATCAGCCGCCCCGAGTTCGCGCGGGCGCTGCTCGACTGCGAAGTGCTGGTGCCCCTGCCCGATGGCGAGCCGCTGGTGCGGCCGGTGCCCGCCACCGGCGAACGCGAAGTCATCGCCTACAGCTCGTCGGCGCTGGTGCCCGGGCGCTACCCGCGCCGGTGGCGGGTGCCGGTCCGCGACCTGCCGTCGTCGGCCGGGCTGACGCTCGACCCCGGCACCGGGCTGGTCCGCAGCCTGACCGCGGCCGAGCTGGGCGCGACC
>NZ_JAAGNB010000929.1:0-6724 GCF_010550475.1 Amycolatopsis sp. SID8362 | reverse complement strand
GCAGGGCGTGCGCGAAGCCGTCGACGAGCTGGCCGGGCTGGTCCGCGGACAGGTCGCGATCGGCGCCGTGACGTCGGCGGGCCCGGTCCGGCTGCCGGACCTGCTGGCCGGCTTCCACCAGCGCTACCCGGCCGTCGAGATCACGCTGTCGGAAGCCAACTCCGACACGATGCTCGCGGCGCTGCGCGAAGGACGCCTGGACCTCGCGGTCGTCGGCCTCTCGACCGATCCGCCGCCGGGCATCGCGACGCAGGTGCTGCTCGACGAGCCGTTCCTGGCCGTCACGGCGCCCGACGGCCCGCTCGACCGCGCCGAGGTCGGGATCCGGGACCTCGACGGCCTGCCGCTGATGGCGCTGCCGAAGGGCACGGGCCTGCGTACCGCGCTCGACACGGCTTTCGCGCGCGAAGGGCTGACGCCGCGGATCGCGTTCGAGGCGGCCGACCCGAACGTCCTGGTGCAGCTGGCGACGCGCGGCCTGGGCGTGGCGATCGTGCCGGAGTCGCTGGGCCGCTACCACCAGGCGGAGCTGCGGATCATCGAAATCGCGGGCCCGGGCCTGCGCGGGGTGCTCGCGCTGGCGTGGCGGACGGAGGGCCCGCTGAGCCCGGCGGCACGCGCGTTGATCGCGTTCGCCCGGGCGAACTACCGCTCTTGACACGTCGTCAACAGTGTCGTTCCCTGGAGGCGTGACCGAGACCGCCCTCCGCGACGCCGTCGTCGGCGCCGGGCTGCTGGCCGGCAGCGCGAACGTGATCATGCAGCTCGCCCGCGCGCCGGTCGGGTACGGCGTGCTGGAAAGCCGGGTCGACAGCGGCAACCTCTTCCGCCACCCGGCGAAGCGGACGCGGACGACGCTCACCTACCTCGCCGTCGCGACCCTGGGCACCGACGCCGAGCGGGCGGCCTACCGCCGTGCGGTCAACCAGGCCCACGCGCAGGTCCACTCGACCGGCGAGAGCCCGGTCGCCTACAACGCCTTCGACACCGACCTCCAGCTGTGGGTCGCGGCGTGCCTGTACAAGGGCTTCGAAGACGTCTACCTCGCGTTCGTCGGCGGCGAGCCGGAGCGCTTCTACCGCGAAGCCGCTTCGCTCGGCACGACGCTGCAGGTGCGTGCCGAGATGTGGCCCGCCGACCGCGAGGCCTTCGAGGAGTACTGGACCGCCGGGCTCGAGAAGATCGGCATCGACGACACCGTCCGCCGCTACCTCACGGCCATCGTCGACCTCCGGTTCCTGCACCCGGTCCTCGCCGCGCCGGGTCGGCGGTTCCACCGCTTCGTCACCACCGGCTTCCTCCCGCAGCGCTTCCGCGACGAGATGCGGCTGCCGTGGACCGGCGCCGACCAGCGGCGGTTCGACGCGTTGCTCGGCGCGATCGGCCGGGTCGTGCGGGTGCTGCCCGCGCCGGTGCGGCGGTTCCCGTTCAACCTCTGCCTGTGGGACCTGCGCCGCCGGCTGCGCACCGGGCGTCCGCTGGTCTGAGCGGCCCCGGCTACAGTGTCGGGTCGGCAAAGCCACCCGAGGGGATTCCATGACGGCGATCGAGGCTGACGCCCGGCCCGAAGAGACCGCGCCCGCCCGGACCACCCGCCGCGCGCCGCTGATCGTGGTCTCGCTGGTCCTGCTCGCGCTGTTCCTCGCCGGCGCGTGGGCGGCCTGGTTCTTCACGATCGACGACGCGTTCATCAGCTTCCGCTACTCGGCGAACCTCGCCGACGGCCACGGGCCGGTGTGGAACGTCGACGGACCGCGCGTCGAAGGCTTCACGAACTTCGCCTGGGTCGTGTGGTCGGGGCTCGGCGCGTGGCTGGGGCTCGCGCTGCCGCTGTTCACCAAGGTGACGTCGCTGGTCCTCGGCCTCGGGACGCTGTACCTGCTGATCCGCGAAGGCCACCGCCGCGCCGGGCTCACCGGCGTCCTGGTCGGCGCGGGCGCGTACGTCGTGTTCCTGCCGACCTACTTCCACCTCACCGCCGGCCTCGAGACGGCCGCGTTCGCCGCCGTGCTGCTGCGGATCGTGGTGCTCGGCCTGCGTGTGCTGGCGAACGAGCGGGTCCGGACGTGGGAACCGCCGGTGCTGCTGCTCCTGCTCGGCATGCTGCGGCCGGAGGGCGTGCTGGCCGCGCTGCCGGTCTTCCTGCTCTGGTTCGTCCGGTCGGAGGGGCGGGCTCGTTGGCTGTGGAGCGGCGCCGCGGTCGTCGTCGGCGCGGGCTACTTCGTCTGGCGCTGGCGGTTCTACGGCCAGCTGCTGCCGAACACGTTCTACGTCAAGTTCGGCCACCTCGACTCCGGCTGGCTGTGGACCAAGCACACGGCGGTCCTGCTGCTCCCGCTCCTGCTGCTGACGTTGTCGCTGGTCGTCCGCAAGGCGACGCGCGCGATGGGCGTGCTGCTCGTGGTCACCGTCGCGGTCACCTACGTGACGTACGCGGTGTCCGGCCCGACCATGGACTACCTCGACCGCTTCGCCGACCACGCGATCCCCGTCCTCTGCCTGGGCGCCGGGATCGCGGCCGGGACGCTGAAGCCGCGTCTCGTGGGCGCGCTGCTCGGGCTGGTGGCGGTCGGCTGGTCGGCCGTCGGCGGCGCGACCGCGCCCGACCTCGGCGTGATCGCGAACTACGGCCCGGACCTGCAGCGCGCGCACATCGCGATCGGCAAGGGGCTGGCCGAGGCGGACGTCCCGCCGGCCGCGCGCAGCCTCGCCGTCACCGACGCGGGCGCGATCCCGTACTACAGCGGCTGGAACTCGATCGACTACATCGGGCTCAACGACGCGGCCATCGCCCGCGGCGCCGACCCGACCGAGGTCGTCATGAAGGCGCGGCCGACGGTGATCGTCGTGACCGCGAACGGCCCGGACCCGTCCGGCACGCGCTACGGCTTCGACTTCGCGAAGGCGACCGCGGGCTACGAGAAGGTGTCCACGGTCGAGATGCGCGCCGGGTACTGGCAGAACGTCTACGCGCTGCCGCAGTACGCGGCGACGATCGGCCAGCACGTCCAGGAGCGCGCGGACGCGGCTCGCAAGGCCAACGACTACGACCGCGCCGAGGACACCGTCGACCGCTGGCTCGACCGGCTCCGCTCGCAGCTGCCGTTCTGAGGTTGACCGCTTCGCGCGCGGACGCGAGGGTAGGCCGATGAGCGGCGAAGAGGTCCGGCACGGGGTCAAGCTGAGCAGTCTCGACCAGGAGGTCTTCCCGGACGCCGGGGTGACCAAGCGGGAACTGCTCGACTACCTCGAAGCCGTGTCCGAGCGGATGCTGCCGGAGCTGCGCGACCGGCTGCTGACCGTGCTGCGGGTGCTGCGCGGCCAGGGCCCGTTCATGCAGAAGAACCTGCCGAAGTACACGCCGGACTGGGTCGAGCGGGTGTCGGTGTGGGCCGAGACGTCCAAGCGGGACGTCTCCTACGCGCTGTGCAACGACCTCCGCACGCTGATCTGGTTCGGCAACCAGCGGGCGATCGAGTACCACACGTCGCTCTACCGCGGCGGCCCCGAGCACGGCCCGACGCACCTGATCCTCGACCTGGACCCGCCCGAAGACGGCCCGTTCTCGCTGGCCATCGGCGCCGCGAAGCTGGTGCGGGAGGCCCTGCGCAACGACGGCCTCGACGGCGCGGTGAAGACGAGCGGCTCGAAGGGCGTGCACGTCTTCGTGCCGCTCGCGCCCGGGCAGTCGACGGAGGACATCGCCGCGGCCACGCGAGCGGTCGCGGCGCGGGCCGAGCGGATCGACCCGGCGCTCGGCACCACGGAGTTCGTGCGCGAACGCCGGGAAGGCAAGGTGTTCCTGGATTCGACCCGGGCGGGAGGGGCGACGGTCATTTCGGTCTACAGCCCCCGGCACCGCCCGGGGGTGCCGGTGTCGTTCCCGGTCGCGTGGGGCGATCTCGACGGCGTCAAGCCCGGCGACTTCACGGTGCACACGGCGCCGGGGCTGCTCGACGGCGGTGATCCTTGGACGGCGGAGATGCCGGAGCCGTTCGTGCTGCCGGCGGACCTGGTGGCCGAGGGGCACACGATCCCGATCGCCCGGGTGGTGGCGATGCATGAGGGCAAGCGCCGGGCCCGGGCGGCTCGCGAATCGGGGTGAGCCGGATGTAGTGAATGACTCATTCATGTCGTCTGACGACATGAATGAGTCATTCACGTCGTGTCAGGCCGCCTGGTCGCCGCGCCAAGCCTGCGCGTGGAACGGCCTCGGGAACTGGACGATCCGGCTCGGCTCGGCCACCCGGTGCCGGGCCAGCCACACGACGTCGCGGCCGAACGACCACGTCAGCGTGCCCAGCGCGAGAGCCACCAGCGCCAGTAAAGCCGCCGCCGGCAGCAGGCCGGACACCGCGACCACCAGCACCACGCCCTGCACCGCGGCCACCGTCTTGCGGGCCATGCTCGGGTACAGCGGCGCGGTCAGCCACGGCATCGCCCACGACGCCGCGACGAACACGTACCGCATCAGGCCGATCGCCAGCACCCACAGCCCCAGCGTCCGGGACACCTGGACGCACAGCAGCAGGATCAGGAACGCGTCGACCTCCATGTCGAACCGCGCGCCGAACTCCGACGTCGTGCCGGTGCGGCGGGCCACCTGGCCGTCGAGGCCGTCCAGGAGGAGGGCCACGCCGGTCAGCCCGACCAGCCACGCGACGGACAGGCCGCCGTCGGCGATGAGTTCCGCGGCGCACCCGGCGAGCGTCGCGCGGGCGAAGGTGATCCAGTCCGCCGGGCCGAAGGCGGCGCGGCCGGTGCGGCGCAGGCCCTGCTCCGTCAACAGCACGAGGGCGGTCCCGAACGTGAGCCCGGTGGCCCAGGCCAGGGGGGACAGGCCCGCGACGACCCCCGCGGCGAGCACCCACGCCGGCACCACCGCGCGCAGGAGAAGGTCCTGTTTGATCATCGTCGACTCCGCGAATTGCTCATAGGGTGGCGGCACCAGCCTCCGGACGCCGCTGAGGAGAAACACGTGGAACAGGCTTTCTGGGTTCAAACACCCGGTGTCGGGGAGCTGCGGCCGGCGGAGCTGCCCGAGCCCGGACCGGACGACGTGCTCGTCCGCACGCTCTGCTCCGGCGTCAGCCGCGGCACCGAAACGCTCGTCTTCCGCGGCGGGGTCCCGGCGAGCCAGCACGACGTCATGCGCGCGCCCTTCCAGGACGGCGGCTTCCCCGGCCCGGTCAAGTACGGGTACCTCAACGTCGGCGTCGTCGAACGCGGCCCGGCCCACCTCGAAGGCCGGATCGTCTTCTGCCTGTACCCGCACCAGACCGCGTACGTCGTCCCCGCGAGCGCGGTGACGCCGGTGCCCGACAACGTCCCGCCCGGCCGCGCGATCCTGGCCGGCACCGTCGAGACCGCGGTCAACGCCGTCTGGGACGCGCGGCCGCGGCTCGGCGACCGGATCGCCGTCATCGGCGCCGGGATGGTCGGCGCCAGCGTCGCGAAGCTCCTGAGCGGCTTCCCGGCGACAAGGGTGCAGCTCGTCGACGTCGACCCGTCGCGCGCCGACGTCGCCGAAGCGCTCGGTGTCGACTTCTCGACCCCGGAGCGCGCCCTCGGCGACTGCGACCTCGTCGTGCACGCCAGCGCGAGCGAAGCCGGGCTCACCCGCGCGCTGGAGCTGCTCGCGCCGGAAGGCGAAGTCGTCGAGATGTCCTGGTACGGCGACCGGAAGGTGAGCGTCCCGCTCGGCGAGCACTTCCATTCGCGGCGCCTGGTCATCCGCGGCAGCCAGGTCGGGACGGTCGCGCGGCCGGACCGCAGCTACGCCCAGCGGATGGCCGTCGCGCTGGAGCTGCTCGCCGATCCGGCGTTCGAAGCACTGGTCAGCGGCGAGTGCGCGTTTGAAGATCTGCCGTCCGTGCTACCCCGGTTGGCCGGGAATGAACTTTCCGCCCTCTGCCTCCGTGTTGTGTATCAGCCGCAGTGACCACGTCCACCCGAACGCATCGGAGGTCTTGGTGTTCAGCATCACCGTCCGTGACCACATGATGGTCGCCCACAGCTTCCGCGGGGAAGTCTTCGGTCCCGCGCAACGCCTGCACGGCGCGACCTTCGTGGTGGACGCGACCTTCCGCCGCGCCGAGCTCGACGAGGACAACATCGTCGTCGACATCGGCAAGGCCACGGAAGAGCTCAAGGCGGTGCTGAGCGACCTGAACTACCGCAACCTCGACGACGAGCCGGAGTTCAAGGGCGTCAACACCTCCACCGAGTTCCTCGCGAAGGTCGTCGCCGACCGCCTCGCCGACGCCGTCCACGCCGGACGCCTCGGCGAAGGCGCGCGCGGTCTCGAAGGCATCGCCGTCTCGCTGAAGGAGTCGCACGTCGCCTGGGCGAGTTACGAGCGTGCGCTGTGACGGCGCTGTACGTGGTCCTCCCCGGGGACGTCGACGACGCGTCCGTCCCCAGCGGCGGCAACACCTACGACCGCCGGCTGTGCGACCGGCTCACGGCCAGCGGGGTCGACGTGCACGAGATCGCCGTAGCCGGGTCTTGGCCACGGCCGGACACCGAGGCCCGCGCGGTCCTCGGCCACCTGCTCGCCGCGCTGCCCACCGGGTCCGCCGTGCTGCTCGACGGCCTGGTCGCGTGCGGGGTGCCCGAGGTCGTCGTCCCGCAGGCCCGGCGCCTGTCGCTCTCGGTGCTGGTGCACCTGCCGCTGGCCGACGAGACCGGCCTGCCGCCCGCGCTCGCCGCCGAGCTCGACGCG
>NZ_JAAGNB010000884.1:0-2129 GCF_010550475.1 Amycolatopsis sp. SID8362 | reverse complement strand
CGCACGGCACCGCCGACGTCGGCGTCACGCTGCGGCCCACGGCGGCGGCGACCGGGCCGCACAGCGGCAGGCTGAGCGCGACGGCACCGGGGATCGCCGTGCAGACCGCGTTCGGCGCGTCCCTCGAGCGGGAGAGCTACGACGTCACGGTCCGGCTGACCGGCCGGGACGGCGGGCCCGGCGCGGGCATCGCGAAGCTCGTCAGCACCACGACCGGGGAAGCGTTCGGCGTCCGGCCGATCGGGGCCGACGGCGTGGCCGTGGTCCGGGTGCCCAAGGGAAGCTACGACCTCGACGCGTTCGCCGTGGCGGGCCAGGCGGTCACGCTGCTGTCGAAGCCGGGCGTCGCGATCACCGGGACCACGTCGTTCACGCTGGACGCCCGCGAGGGCAAGCCGGTGCGCGCGGTCGTCGACCACGCCGACGCGCACCTGCAGTCGGGCGAACTCGGCTTGGTGTCGGGGAACCCGGCCGGCGACCGCACCAGCACGCTCGCCTGGCTCGTCCAGCCGGGCAACGAGCTGTACGCGGCGGGCTCCGGCGCCCGCGTCACCGACCACACCTACGCGTTGTACTTCCGGGCCACGCTGGCCGCCCGCGAGCCGGGCGCCGACCCGGCCGGGTACGTCTACCAGCTGGCGCTGCTCGAACGCAGCCGCGTGCCCGCCGACCCGGTGTTCCGGGTGCGCGACAAGGATCTCGCGGCCGTCGACGCCCGCTATCGCACGCAGGGCGGCGAGACAGACGGCCTGCGCGTCGACTACGCGTCGTTCGGGTTCCCGGGCGCGGACAGCGGCGCGTACCAGATCCTGCCGCACACGCTGCCGAGCCGGCGGACGGAGTACTACACGCCGGGACCGTCGGTGAGCTGGCAGCACATCCTCGCGGTGTACCCGCCGACGCTGACCGACTCGGAGAATCAGTTCTCCTACCGCACCTACCGGCCCGGAGCCCAGCGCGCCGACTGGAACAGCGGCCCGGTCGGGCCCGCGTTCGGCGCGCCACGCGACGGCTGGGGCGTGCTGCGCGCCGGTGACCAGCTCACCTACGCGATCCCGATCGTCTCGGGCAGCGACCCCGAGCAGTACAGCGCGCCGCCGTTGGGCTTGACCGGCACAGCGACGCTGTCGCGCGGCGGGGTCGAGCTGGGCAGCACGGCCGATCCGGCCTTCGGGGCGTTCACCGTGCCCGGCGGCGGGGGCCCGCTCACCCTGCGGTCGGTCGCCACGCGCAGCGTGCCGTGGTCGCTCCTGGGCACCCACGTCGACGTGGCGTGGACGTTCCGCGACACCGGCCCGGCCGTTCCGCCGCCGCTGCTGGTGGTCCGAGCCCAAGGCGCGCTCGACGACGACAGCCGGGCCCCGGCGGGCCGCCCGTTCCTGCTCTCCCTGACCGCGCAGCGGCAGCCGGGCGCGAGCGCCTTCCGCCTCGCGGACCTGCGGGTCGAGACGTCCGCGGACGACGGCGTGACGTGGGCGGACGCGCACGCCGTCCGGATCGGCGACGGCGGCCTGGCGGTGGTGCGCAATCCGGCATCGGACAGCTTTGTCTCGCTGCGCATCACGGCCCGCGACACCGAAGGGAACAGCGTCACCCAGACCGTGCTCAGGGCGTACCGGACGACGTCAGCAGGGTGACGACGGCGAGGTCGGCGGTGGCGGTGGCCGGGCGGGTCGTGAGTGTTTAGTCGGGTTCTAACCCTCCTAAACACTCACGACCACCGCGGCGCATCGGGCGGGCGGCGTGGGCTCAGTGGGTGCCGGACGACGTCAGCAGGGTGACGACGGCGAGCGGGACGGCGAAGGCGGCGGTGGTCAGCAGCCGGAGGACCCGGCCGTGGGCCAGCCACTCGCCGTCCCAGCCGCCTTCGGTGTCGTACCGCTTGTTCGCCGTGGTCATCAGCGCGCGGCCGAGCCCGAACCCGGCGCCCGCGGCCAGCGCGGCGGGCAGCGGGGCGGTGAGCGCCACGGCGATCGCGGCGACGTACGGCAGCCCGCTGGGCAGGTAGGTGCGCACGCCGGTGCCCATCTCGAACCCGAACTGCAGCGGGCCGAGGTGCCGTCCCAGCCGGAACACGGTGTCGGGCACCAGCCGCCGGTTCTCCGGCAGCCGGAACGACCAGACGCCGG
>NZ_JAAGNB010000845.1:0-1334 GCF_010550475.1 Amycolatopsis sp. SID8362 | reverse complement strand
GTCGCGGCCGGCGTGCTCCGGAATTGTCGGTGGTGGCCGGTAGCGTCGGCGGTGTGGGGCGAAATGCTGAACTGCCGGGCGGGATGGCCCGGTTCCGCGTCCGGCCGGGGCAGCCGGCGCCGGACGACGCCGGCTGCGGGCTGCTGCACGTCGACATGGACGCGTTCTTCGTATCGGTCGAGCTGCGCACCCGCCCGGAGCTGGCGGACAAACCGGTCGTCGTCTCCGGCGGCGGCCCCCGCGCGGTCGTGGCGGCGGCGAACTACCCGGCGCGCAGGTTCGGCGTCCGGTCGGCGATGCCGTTCTCGACCGCCAAGCGGCTCTGTCCGCAGCTGATCAACATCCCGCCGACGTCGGGGCTCTACGGCGAGGTCTCGCGCGGGGTGATGGGGATCTTCCGCGAGCTGACGCCGCTGGTCGAGCCGCTGAGCCTGGACGAGGCGTTCCTGGACGTCAGCGGGGCGCTGCGCCGCCTGGGCGCTACACCGGCTTCCTTGGGGGAGCAGATCCGCGCGCGGGTCCAGGCCGAGCACGGGATCACGTGCTCGGTCGGGGTGGCGAAGGTCAAGTTCGTGGCGAAGCTGGCGTCGGGCATGGCGAAGCCGGACGGCATGGTCGTCGTCCCGGCGGCGGAGACCCTGGACTTCCTGCACCCGCTGCCGGTCTCGGCGTTGTGGGGCGTCGGCGCGCGCACCGAAGAACACCTGAGGCGCCTCGGCCTGGACACGATCGCGGACGTGGCGGCGTTTCCGCCGGAGCGCTTGAAGAAGTCACTGGGAACGGCGGTCGGCGAGCACCTGTACCGGCTGGCGCACGGCGTCGACGAGCGCGCGGTGGTGGTCGACTCGCCGGAGAAGTCGATCGGCGCCGAGCACACCTTCGACGTCGACCGCCACGACCGGGCCGAACTGGGCCGTGAGCTGCTGCGCCTGGCGTCCCGGGTAGGGGCGACGCTGCGGGCGCGGGGCGTGCGCGGCCGGACAGTGTCGATCAAGGTGCGCTTCGCGGACTTCCGGACGATCACCCGAGCCCGCACGCTGGTGTCGGCGACCGACGTGGCCCGCGAGATCCACGCGGTCGCGGTGGCGTTGCTGGCGGAGCACGCCCCGACGGGCGCGGTCCGGCTGATCGGGGTCCGGGTGGAGGGCCTCGACACGGGGGAGGTGGGGGAGCAGCTGCTGTTCGACTCACCGGCCCCCCGCTGGCGCGACGCCGAGGTGGCGGCGGACGTGGCGAGGTCCAAGTTCGGCTCGGCGGCGGTGCGGCCGGCGTCGTTGCTGGCGCCGAAGGAGCGGTGAGGGGTGGGTGACCCCGCGGGTGGGGCGCGGCTTCGC
>NZ_JAAGNB010000797.1:0-4425 GCF_010550475.1 Amycolatopsis sp. SID8362 | reverse complement strand
GACAACGTTGTCATCTCCTGGGAGGTGCGCCCATGTGGTCGCAGAGCAGACGGCTGGCCGCCGCGGTGGCCGCGGGGGTGGTGGTCGCCGGCCTGGCCCCCGCCGCGGCGCAGGCCGCGCCCGCCGCCGCGGATCCGGTCAGCCTGGTCAACCCGTTCGTCGGCACGCAGAACTTCGGGAACACGTTCCCCGGCGCGAGCGCGCCCTTCGGCATGGTGCAGGTCAGCCCGGACACCGGCGGTCAGGGCGGCTACGACTACCTGCAGAACGCGATCTACGGCTTCAGCCAGACGCACCTGTCCGGCGTCGGCTGCGGCGTGATGGGCGAGCTGCCGATCATGCCGACCACGGGCGCCGTGGACAGCGTCGACAAGAACGCCTACAAGTCCGAGTACAGCCACGACGACGAGCACGCCGAGCCCGGCTACTACCGCGTCGGCCTGAAGAAGTACGGCGTGAACGCCGAGCTGACGGCTACCGCGCGCACCGGCTGGCAGCGCTACACCTTCCCCTCGACCGGCCAGGCGAACGTCCTGTTCAACACCGGCCAGGCCAACCAGTCCGTCAAGGACTCCGAAATCCACGTCGTCGGTGACCGGACGCTCGAAGGCCGGGTCCGCGCGGGCGGCTTCTGCGCCGGGCACGACGAGCACACCGTCTACTTCACCGCCACCTTCGACCGGCCGTTCAGCTCGTTCGGCACCTGGCGCGGCTCGACGCGCACCGCGGGCGGCCGCGACGCCGCGGGCACCGGCGGCAACGGCGCCTGGGCCAGCTTCGACGCGAGCACCGACCACGACGTCGTGCTCAAGGTCGGCCTGTCCTACACCGGGCTCGACGGCGCGCGGAAGAACCTCGCCGCGGAGACGTCGGACAGCTACGACTTCGACGCCACGCGCGCCGCGCTGCACCAGCAGTGGGCCGACCGGCTCGGCGCGATCAAGATCGCCGGCGGGACGGCCGACCGGCAGACGGCGTTCTACACCGCGCTCTACCACGCGCAGCTTCACCCGAACCTGGCCGGCGACACCGACGGCGCGTACACCGGCTTCGACGGCAAGGTGCACACCGCGAGCGGCTACACGCCGTACCAGAACTTCTCGCTGTGGGACACCTACCGGCCGCAGAACCAGCTGCTCGAAATGCTGGAACCGCAGGTCGCGCGGGACGTCGCGCTGTCGGTCGTCGCCATCGGGCGGGACGGCGGGTGGCTGCCGCGCTGGGCGCTGGCCGAGAGCGAAACCAACATCATGACCGGCGACCCGGTGACGCCGTTCCTCGTCGAGGCGTGGTCGAAGGGCCTGCTCGCCGGGCACGAAGAAGAGGCGTACGCGCTGCTCAAGAAGAACGCAACGAGCACGCCGCCCGCCGATTCGCCGTACAACGGGCGCTCCGGCGTCAACTACTACAACGACCGCGGGTACATCCCGAGCGGTCTCGAGCTGGGCAAGGACTGCGCGGCCAAGGGCGGCGACAACGACTGCGAGCACCCGGCGTCGGCGACCATGGAGTACGCCGCGGCGGACGCGTCGCTCGCGCTGATGGCCGGCGGGCTCGGGCACAGCGCCGACGCGAAGCTGTTCGCCGACCGCGGCCAGTGGTACAAGAACCTTTGGGACTCCTCGATCCAGCAGTTCCGGCCGCGCACGACCGAGGGCACGTTCCTCACGCCGTACAACCCGGTCGACGCCGACCACCAGTTCCACGAAGGCGGCGCCTACCAGTACCAGTGGCTCGTGCCGCAGGACCCGGCCGGGCTGGTCTCGCTGATGGGCGGCCGGACGTCGACGGAGAAGCGGCTCGACTCGTTCTTCGCGTACGGCAATCTGTTGAAGGACCCCGCCGGTACCGCGCGGAAGGACTGGATCGCGAGCCCGTACGACTACTACGGCAAGGCGACCTACAACCCGAACAACGAACCCGACCTGCTCGCGCCGTACATGTACAACTGGGTCGGCGCGCCGGCGAAGACGGCGACCGTCGTCCGCGCGGCGATGACGCTGTTCACCACCGGCCCCGACGGCATGACCGGCAACGACGACCTCGGCACGATGTCCGCCTGGTACGTCTTCTCGTCGCTCGGCCTGTACCCGACGATGAGCGGCGCGAACTTCCTCGCGCTGTCGAGCCCGCAGTTCGAGTCTGCGACCGTCCGGATCGGACAGTACGGGCGTTCGCAGGGCGGCACGCTGACCGTGAACGCACCGGGGGCTTCCGACGCGAACCGGTACATCCAGAGCGTGTCGTTGAACGGCCGCGACGTCCGGCAGACGTCGATCGACTGGTCCGCGGTCGCCCACGGCGGAACGCTCTCGCACAAGCTCGGGTCCCGGCCTTCTTCGTGGGGCACGTCGCCGGGCGCGGTCCCGCCGTCGGTGAACACCGCGGCCGGTGACGCGCGGCGGCACGTCGACGCGTCGCTGCGGCAGACGTCCGTGGTGATCCCGGCGGGGGCGGCGCAGCAGGTGCACCTCGACCTGGACGTGTTGGCCCAGAACCCGGCGCTGCAGCCGGTGACGGTTTCGGTGTCCGCGCCTTCGACGTGGCAGGCGCAGGTCCAGGGGGTGCAGCTGATCTGGTCGGGGCGGCTCCCGGTGCAGAAGACGGTGCCGATCACGGTTTCGGTGCCGGCGGGGACCGCGATCGGGACGTACCCGGTGGAGGTCTCGGTCGCCGGACTGGGCGCGAACAACGTTTCGCGCTCGGCGACGGTCGAGGTCCGGACGCCGTCGGTGTGCGCGTCGTCCGGCACGCAGTGCGCGGTCGACCTTTCCCGCGACCTCAACCACGACGGCACGGCGACGGTGTCGGCGTCCACGGAGGGCAACTTCGACGGCAGCGGCTGGAGCTACGACGCCGCCCTGCTCCCGGCGGCGGGCCCGGTGGTGTGGGACGGCGTCACGTACGCGGCTCCGGACGCTTCGGGCACTTCGCCCAACTTCGTGGAGGCGCGGGGGCAGTCGCTGCTGCTGCCGTCGGGTCAGCACGGCGCGTTGAAGCTGGTGGGCGCGTCGCACAACGGGCCGGTTTCGACGACGTTGACCGCGCACTACACCGACGGGACGAGCGCTGACTTGGCCGTGACCTTCGGTGACTGGGCGGGGTCGGGATCGCCGGTGGTGCTCGAGATGCCGCACCGGATCAAGGCTGGTAGCGGGGTCGACGGGCCGCCGGTGCGGTTGTTCGGGATTTCGGCCGGGCTGGACGGCGGGAAGACCGTGCAGTCGGTGAGCCTGCCGAACGACCCGAGGGTGGAGATCTACGCGCTCACCCTGGCGTGACGACGTGGTCGTGAGTGTTTGGTCGGGTTCTAACCCGACCAAACACTCACGACCGGATCTCGGGTGACTGCGGCGGCCGGTCCAACCTTCTGAACTCGACCCACTGGCGGCTCGCGTCGGCCCACGTCACCTGGTGGCGGTCGAAGAACTCCTGCAGCCGCGCGCGGCTCAGCTCGGCTGTCGGCGTTCCCACGAGGTAGTAGTCCAGCTCGTCGCGGATCCGGTTGAGGTTGTAGCGGGTCTCCTCCATCAGCACCCACCGCGACCGCCAGTTGAAGAACGTCTCGAGCCCGCCGAGCACGGTCACCAGCGCCACCATCGGCAGGGCGATCGACGCGCGGGACGGGATCTCCTGGATGCCCAGCACCACCGTCGACGCCGCCGTGAGCAGGAGCGCCGCGACGCGGACCACCGACGCACGACGCCGGAAGCGGCGTTTGCGGGTGTCGGCCCAGTCCATGTCGGCCGAGACGAGGTCGCGGAAGCCGAGGAGCTGGTCGCGCAGCGGGCGGTCCGGCTCGCGCCCGGCGACTTCGAGGAAGCCGCGTTCGGAATCAAGGGACGACATCGCGTCAGGTTGGCGGAGGTCCGCCTGCCGCGGCAAGCGTCAGGCGACGATGCGGGGTTCGGAGGCCAGTCGCGAGAGCACGTGCGTCAGCCGCCGGGCGGCGACGTCCCACTCCTCCAGTGCGCTGCCGCGGCCCAGCGCCGCCGTGCGCAGGGAGCGCCTGAGCTCCGGGTCGGCGTACCAGCGGTGCAGCGCGTCCGCGAGCGAGAACGGGTCGTCCGGCTCCACCAGCAGGCCGGGGACCTCGCCGTCCGCGTCGACGCCGAGGGCGTCGTACACACCGCCGACCTCGGTCGCCAGCACCGGGATGCCGCGGGCCAGCGCCTGCGCGACGGACATGCCGGACGCCGCCGCGCGGGACGGGATGACCAGGAGGTCCGCCGCGTTGTAGGCGGCGCCGAGGTCGACCGCGTCGCCGGCCAGGGTGATCCGGCCGCCGAGGCCGAGGCGCTCGATCGACCAGTGCAGCTCGTCGACGTAGGCCGGGTCCGCCGCCAGCGAGCCGGCGAAGACGCACGACAGCGCGAGGTGGTCGACCTCGCCGAGGGCCTGGACCAGCACGTCCTGGCCGTTGCG
>NZ_JAAGNB010000758.1:0-1929 GCF_010550475.1 Amycolatopsis sp. SID8362 | reverse complement strand
CAGCCCCAGCGCGCGGCCGTCGGACGCCGCGCCGACGCCCTTGATCACCGCGTACACCCGGTCGCCGTCGCGTTCGGCGTCGGCCAGCCGCTTGAGCGCGACGCAGGCGACGCCTTCGCCGAGCGCGATGCCGTCCGCCGCGCTGTCGAACGTCGCCGACCGCCCGGTCGGCGAGAGGGCGTGCGCCGAGGCGAACAGGAGGTAGTCGTTGATGCCGTTGTGCAGGTCCGCGCCACCGCAGAGGACGAGGTCGCTGGTGCCCGCGGTCAGCTCCTTGCAGGCGACGTCGACGGCGGTCAGCGAAGACGCGCAGGCCGCGTCGACGGTGTAGTTCGCCCCGCCGAGGTCGAGCCGGTTGGCGATCCGCCCGGCGATGACGTTGGCCAGCACGCCGGGGAACGAGTCCTCGGTGAGCCGCGGCAGCCGTTCGTCCAGTTCGGACGGCAGTTCGCCCACATAGGACGGCAGCACGGTCCGCAGGCTCATCGCGTTCGACAGGTCGCTGCCCGCCTCGGCGCCGAACACCACCGACGTCCGCGAGCGGTCGAACGCGCGCTGCTCGTAGCCCGCGTCGACCAGCGCCCGGTGCGCGGCCTCCAGTGCCAGCAGCTGCACGGGTTCGATGCTGGCCAGCGACGACGGCGGGATGCCGTAGCGCAGCGGGTCGAAGCCGATCTCGGGCAGGAACCCGCCCCAGCGCGACGGCGTCTTCCCGCCTTGCCCTTCCGCGTCGTAGTACCGCGAGGTGTCCCAGCGCTGCGGCGGGACCTCGGTGACGGCGTCCACTCCGGACAGCACGTTCGCCCAGAACGACGCCAGGTCGGGCGCCTGCGGGAACAGGCACGCCATCCCGACGATCGCGATGTCGAGGGGCTCGGGCGCGGCGGGCTCCGGTTCGGCGCCCGAGAAGGACGCGGCCCGCTCCCGAAGGAACGCGTCCGCGCCCTCCCCCACGGCGTGGTGCAGGCCGGCGATCGTCGTCACGGCCGAGCGCAGCACCGCGACCTCGCCCGCCATGAACATGCCCTCGGCGAGCTGCCGGTCCTCGCCGACGTCGCGCAGTTCGGCGCCGACGCGCTCGATGCCCTTGCTCGCCAGGCGAAGCCGACCGACATTCAGCGTCTCCAGCTGTTCCCACGCGTCGCGGCTCGGCACGCCCCGCTCCGCGAGGTCCGCCTTGATCGCCGCGTACTCCTCGGTGAACGAGCTGCGGACGCAGCGGGTCGCGTGGCCCGGCGCGGTTTCCAGCAGGTCGGTCTGCTCCGCGGCGAGCAGCTGCCGCTGGAAGCCCGGCAGCACCGCGCCCGCTTCGACGGCCTCGCGCGTGAACAGGTACGCGGTGCCCATCAGCACCCCGATCGCCGCACCCCGCGCCGCCACCGGCGCGGCGAGCGCGGCAACCATGGCGGCCGATCGTTCGTCGTGGACGCCCCCGGCGAACAGCAGCTGCAAGTCCGGCGCCGGCGTCGTCGCCAGGAAGTCGGCGAGGACCCCGAGCTGCGCTTCCCACAACGGGAAACTGGTGCGCGGCCCGACGTGGCCACCGCATTCCGAGCCCTCGAAGACGAACTTGCGCGCCCCGGCCTCGAGGAACTGCTTCAGCAGCCCGGGCGAGGGCACGTGCAGGAACGTGGAGATCCCGGCGTCCTCCAGAGCCGCGGCCTGCGCCGGGCGGCCGCCCGCGATGATCGCGTGGGTCGGCCGCAGCTCGCGGATCACCGCCAGCTGGGCGGCTTTGACGTCGTCGGCGGCGAACCCCAGCACCCCGACGCCCCAGGGCGCCTCGCCCACGGCTTCGCGGGTCCGCCGCAGGACGTCCCGCGTCTGGTCCGCGCCGGACAGCGCCAGCGCGATGAACGGCAGCGCCCCGCCGGCCGCGACCTCGGCGGCGAACGCGGGCTGATCGCTGACGCGGGTCATCGGGCCCTG
>NZ_JAAGNB010000707.1:0-2698 GCF_010550475.1 Amycolatopsis sp. SID8362 | reverse complement strand
TGCTCCGGCGGGCGCGCGGCCTGCTCGGCGATCCAGCTCAGCAGCTCGGGAAAACCGGAGCGGGCGTTGAGATCCGCGTCACCGGCCTTCGCGGCGGCCTGGCGCACCACGGCGGAAACCGGCTGGACCGGCGCGTCGATCCCCGCTTCGGCGAGCAGCGCGCGGTTGCGCTCGGCCACCGCGCGCCAGCCTGGGGAGGCGTCGATCTTGGTCAGCGCGACCAGGACGTGCGGGCACCAGGTGCGCACGTGCCGGGCGAGCGCGAGTTCGGCGGGGCTCAGCGGCGCGGTCGCGTCGGAGACGAGGATCACGGCGTCCGCTTCGGCGAGCAGGTCGAGGGCGGCGGCGGTCCGCGGTGACCGCGGGTCACCGACCGGCGGGGTGTCGACGAGGACGAGGCCGGCCGACAGGAGTTCGCGCGGCACACCGACTTCCACGCGGCTGAGCGTGCCGGCGGGACGGGCGCCGAGCTCGCCGGTGAGCCGTTCGACCGCGACGGGGATCCGTTCGCGGGACCGGCCGACCAGGGTCGCGGCGGGTTCGGCGGAGTAGGCGATTTCGGTGGGAACGGCGGGGGTCGGGGCGTCGCCGACCGCGCAGACCGGCGCGTTCAGCACCGCGTTGAGCAGGTATCCCTTGCCCTGTTTGGGAAAGCCGAGCACGCCGAGCCGGATCTGCCCCGGTGCGGCGTCACGGCGTCTGCGCAGGCGCTCGGCGAGATCGGCGCGGCCGTGCGTGCGGCACGCGTCCATCGTCTCGTTGAGCACTTCGAGCCAAGCGGTCACAGCGAAGGAGTGTCCCCGGTTTACTCCCCGTGCGCACACCGGGTGCCCGTCCCGCGGTCGCACCCAGACCGCGGGACGGGCACCGGTGACCGGTTCGGGGCTCAGTGCCCGATGTGGATGTCGTTGTTCGACGCGATGTCGCCGATGTGCAGGTTGCCCAGCGCGTTGTGGCTGACGTCGGCGACGTCGGAGACGACGTCGTGGACGGCCGAGCCGTTGCCGCTGGCCAGCTCGCCGACCTGGCCGAGCGCGTTGTGGTCGGCGCTGATGCCGGTGGCGTTCGTCACGACGGAGGTGACCTCGCCGAGCGGGCCGTGGCCGCCGCCGTGGTGCTCGCCACCCTCGGAGCGGGCCGAGGCGAGGTCGCCGGCGCCCTGGAGGACACCGGTGAAGTCGCCGACCTGGCCGACGAGGCCGTTGACCGTGTGGGTCAGGTCGCCGCTGACGTCGCCGACCTGCGCCGCGCCTTCGTAGACCGGGGCGGTCACGTTGTTGGAGACGTTGCCCACGACGTCGCCACCGAGGTGCGAGACCTCGCTGGTGGCGCCGACGACCGAGCTGTGGTCGACGTCGGTGACCGAGTACACGAGGTTGCCCGCGACCTGGACCGCGTCGAGGCTCGAGCCGAGGTCGCCCGCGGTGCCGAAGGCGCCGGTCGGGTCGCCGGCCAGCGCGGTGACGCCGGCGGCCGTGGTGGTGAGGTCGTTCACACCGGGGAGGGCGCCGACGCCCGGGACGGCGGGCAGGCCCAGGTCGCCGACGGCGGGCAGCTCGCTGCCGAGGTCGCCGACACCCGGCAGCGCCGAGGCGTCCGGCAGGCCGAGGCCCGCGGTGAGGGCGGTGAGCTGGTCGATCGCGCCCTGGATGCCGGGGGCGTCGGTGCCGAACGAGGACAGGCCGCCGACGGCCGGGAGGCTGTCCACGGCGGGGAGGCTGTCGACCGGCACGAAGTCGAGCACCAGCGGGATGACCTCGTGCACGTCGGCGGCGCTGACGTCACCGAGACCGGCGGCGGCGAGGGCGCCCTGCGGGTCCGTCCCGAAGGCCGCGAGCGCGGTCGGGTCGTTGAGCAGGTTCAGGGCGAAGTCGTGCAAGGTCTGCACGGAGTCCATGGGGGTTTCTCCTGGTCCGGTGGTTCTGGGGGACAGCATCGGCCGCAAGGACCGGTGCTCCGTGATCAAGGTAGGGAGACGACCCCCCAGCGCACATCGGGGATCACTCCGAGTCGCACTCCGGTCAGCCGATAGGGGATCGATATGTCATCGTTAGGGAGTTAGGGGCTCATCCGAGACGCGCTCAGTTGGGTTAAATCCCTCCAGCCCCTTGATTGACTAACCCGTTTGGGTGAGGATGCCCCGAGCCCTAGGGGGATTCCGTACCCCTGTTCGGCCCTGCGAGGTGAGGAGGAACCGCCGTTGCCCTACGTCCTCGGGATCGATGTGGCACCCGGGCGGACCCACGCCGCGACCTGCCGACGGCACGGCGCCGGCTGGGGCGAGCCCGAGCCCCTCTGGCTGGGCGAACGGTCCCCGGCCGCCGCGTCCGCGCTGTTCCTCGACGACGAGGGTTACCTGCTCACCGGCGACGCGGCCGCACAGGCGGGCGCCCGGGTCCCGTCCCGGCTGCTCACCGGCTTCCACCGGCGGATCGGCGACGACGTCCCGATGCTCGTCGAAGGTGAGGCGTTCCCGCCCGAGACGCTGACCACCGTGCTCGTCGAGGGGATCGCCGAGCACGCCGCGAACGTCGTCGGCGGGCCCCCGGAGCACCTTGTGGTGACCCACCCCGGCGACTGGGGCGGCTACCGCCGTGACGTGCTGCGGCGGGCGCTGGCCGACGCCGGGTTCCCCGCCGTCACGCTGGTCCCCGGCGCGATCGCGGCGCTCGGCGCGCACCTGGCTGTGCCCGGCCCC
>NZ_JAAGNB010000648.1:0-2522 GCF_010550475.1 Amycolatopsis sp. SID8362 | reverse complement strand
GCTCGCCGAGCTTGGCCGGGCCGCCGCTGGTGGTCGACGTCCAGACCGAGCCGACCATCGCGGCCGGTCCGATGCCGTGGGGCCTCGGCGCGCACCTGGCCGAGCTGGTGCCGGGCACCCGGGCGATGACGGCGACGCCCGACGACGTCGAGGCGGTGCTGGCGGCGGCGCGGGACTTCCGCAGCGTCGTCGTGGTGACCCGGGAGGCGCACCGGCACCCGCGGGTGCGTGAGCTGCTGGCCGCGCTGTCCACTGTGGACTACATCCGCGTCGAGACCGGGGCACCGGGGCCGTCGGACGGGGACGGCCCGCGCATCGACACGTTCAGCGGCTCCGCCGTGAGCCTGCGGGCGGCGGCCGAGTACCTGGCCTGAATTCGTCCTGTTTGCCGTATCTCCAGGACCCGGTGTGCGCGTTTGTACGGGCCTTGTACCGGCGGCCGCCATCGTGGGGGCACACCGGAACCTGGAGGACGGACAAATGAGAATTCGGATCGGGAAGCGGACGGCGGCCGTGGTCGGCACCGCCGCGGCGATCGTGCTGGCCGGCGCCACGCCGGCGCTGGCGGCGACGGGCACGGTGCACACCGACTCCGGCGCGCCGCTGACCGTGCGCTCGGCCCCGAGCACCGGCGCGACCTCGACCGGCACGGTCGCCGACGGCACCGCCGTCGCGATCGACTGCCAGACGACGGGCGAGACGGTCACCGGCAAGTACGGCACGAGCAACATCTGGGACCACATCCCGGGCGGCTACATCACCGACACCTACGTCTACACCGGCTCCGACGGCCGCATCGCGCCGGACTGCACCGACGTGCCGACCCCGCCGGCCACCGCGTGCTCGACGTCGGGCCTGAACGACCCGAACACCTGCGCCCAGGCGGTCACGAAGGCGAAGTCGCGGATCCACACGAACTACGACGCCTCCTACGACGGCTGGTGCGACCGCATCAACGCCCAGAACTACGGCTTCTCGGCGAGCGGCTCGACCACGGCGTACGTGCACTGGACCCAGATCCCCAGCACGTACAAGCACCCGAACAGCACGGACGTCCCGGCCGGCGGCCTGGCGTTCTTCTCCAACGGCGGCGCGGGCCACACGATGATCTCCATCGGCGGCGGCTACTTCCTGTCGAACGACATCAACGGCGCGGGCACCTACACCCAGACCACGATCGCCCAGATCAAGAGCAAGTGGGGCCAGACCTACCTCGGCTGGGCCCAGCCGTGGTTCAAGGTGAACCACTGACGTGACGCGAAGGCCCGGCCCCCATCCTCGGCCGGGCACCCGCCCCCTGCCCACCTCCCCCGGGCAGGGGGCGCTTCGCGTTTGTGGCGCTTGGCTCCCGCCCCGGCAGGTGGGTCGATCGCGGGGCCGGGAACCCGGTGATGCCGAGCTGGCCCGGCGCTCGCGTTGGCGCAGTGTGTTGCTGGGCGGTTGGCTGCTGGCGGGCCGCCATCGTCGGGGCCGCGAATCCGGCGCTGCCGACCTGGCTCGGCGGCTCGCGTTGGCGGGGGTGTGCTGCTGGGCGGCTGGCGGGCCGCCATCGTCGGGGCCGCGAATCCGGCGCTCCCGACCCGGCCAGGCGGCTCGCGTTGGCGGAGGCGCGTCGCTTTGCGGCTGGACCGGGTGCGGGCAACCGTGGTCCGGCCGGCGGCCGACCCACCCAGCCTCAGATCAGGGCTTCAAGTGATGCAGCACGAAGATCCCGCCCACGGCCGGCCGATCCCGGCGCTCGTGGTCGGTCGCCACGTACTCGTCCAGCACCGCCAAGATCCGCCGATCAAGCTCCTCGACCTCATCGGCGGACAAATGCAGCAGGAACTTCTCGTGCACCGCCACCGAATCCGGGCCCGCCGCCGCCAACTCCTCCTGGAAGATCTCGATCGGCGCGAACCGCGTCGCCGGGTCGGCGGTCGACAGCGGACCGTCCAGCCACCACGTCTCGTTGTCGGCGCGGTAGGGCTTCTCGAGCGCGCCGCTCGGGCCCGTGCGGACCGGGGCCGGGTGCAGGAGGCCGGCGGCAACCAGCTGCCGGACGTGGTGCAGGACCGTGCCGGGGTCGCGGTCGAGGCGGTCGGCCAGCTGCTTGTTCGTCAGCTCGTCGACCAGGCACAGCCGCATGATGCGCAGCCGCAGGGGGTGGCCGAGGGCCTTCGCTTCCTCCGGCGTCGCCGGCCGTCGTCGACGGGGCTCGTTCATGGACGCAGCGTAGTCGATCGATGGGGAAAGCTCACATCGATGGAGAAAAGCCCATCGATGTGCGATCCTCGATTGATGCACCGGACCTTCTGGCGGCTGTGGACCGCCGCGGGGCTGTCGAGCCTCGCCGACGGCGTCCTCAAGGTCGCGCTGCCGCTGGTCGCGGTCGGCTACACGCGCTCTCCGGCGCTGGTCGCGGGGCTCGCGTTCGCCTTCAGCGTCCCGTGGCTGCTGTTCGCGCTGCCCGCCGGCGCGCTCGTCGACCGGCTCGACCGGCGCCGCGCGATGCTCGGCGCGAACGTCCTGCGCGGCGGGCT
>NZ_JAAGNB010000597.1:0-2262 GCF_010550475.1 Amycolatopsis sp. SID8362 | reverse complement strand
GACCGGCTGCTGATCAACGCCCCGGCGAGCACGCTGCTGCCCGCCGTGGTCTTCGGCGCCGCCCGCGCCGGGGTCGCGTTTTCCCTGCTGCACGAGCAGGTCCGCGGCGCCAGCCTCGACCACGTGCTCGCGGACTCCGAGCCGGTGCTGGTGGTGACCGGCGACGGGGACGTGCGGCGATCGGCCGAAACCGCCGGGGTCCCGGCCGCTTCGGTCGAGGAGCTGACCGCCGGCCCCGGGCGGCGCGTCGACCTACCCGCGCCCCCGCTGCCGGTCGACCCGGTGTGCCTGATCTACACGTCGGGGACGACGTCCCTGCCCAAGGCCGTGGTCAGCACCCACCAGCAGCTGCTGTTCGCCACCGCCGCGATCGCCTCGGTGCTGGAGTACCGCAGCGACGACGTCGTCTACAGCCCGCTGCCGCTGTCCTTCGACTACGGGCTCTACCAGGTGTTCCTCTCCGCCACGGCGGGGTCGAACCTGGTGCTGGGCGCGCCCACCGAAGTCGGGCCGTCGCTGGTCCGCAACCTGGTGAACTCCGGTGCGACCGTGCTGCCCGCCGTCCCGGCCGTCGCCGAGGCGCTGAGCGCGCTGCTGCGGCGCCGCCCGAAGCCCGCACCCGCCTTGCGGCTGCTGACCAACACCGGCGCGGCGATGCCCACCAGCACGCTGGAATCCTTGCGCGCAGCCATTCCGAGCCTGCGGGTGCAGCTGATGTTCGGGCTGACCGAGTGCAAGCGGGCCACCATCATGCCGGTCGACGGCGACCTGGAGCGGCCCGGGGCCTGCGGCCGGGCCCTGCCCGGCACCGAGGTCTTCGTCATCGACGAGGCAGGCGAGCGGCTCCCCGCCGGCGAGATCGGCGAGATCGTCGTGCGCGGCCCGAACGTGATGGCCGGGTACTGGCGCCGCCCGGAGCTGACCGCCGAGAAGTTCCCGCGGGCGCACGGGTTGTTCCCGGAGCTGCGCACCGGCGACTACGGCAGGCTCGACGAGGAGGGCTACCTCTACTTCGACGGCCGCCGCGACGACATCTACAAGGAGCGCGGGTTCCGGGTCAGCGCCACGGAAGTCGAGACCGCCGCCCGCGGCGTGCCCGGCGTCCGGGAAGCCGCCGTGCTGGTGCCGAAGGACACCCGCCCGGCGTGGCTGTTCGTCACCGGCGAGCTGGCCGCCGAGGGCGTGCTCGACGGGATGCGCACCCGGATCGAGGAGTTCAAGATCCCGGCGAGCTGCCTGCGCGTGGAGACGCTTCCCTTGACCGGCAACGGGAAGGTCGACCGCAAGGCCTTGGCGTCGATGGCCGAGGAGGTGTCGAGTGGAGCTGCTCGCTGAGCGGGCCACGGAACTGCCCGGCGAACTCACCGGGCTGCCCACCCCCGCCTACGTCTACGACCTCGCCGAGGTTCGCCGCAACCACCGGCGGCTCGACGGCGCCCTGCCCCGGGGCACCGGCCTGCTGTACTCCCTCAAGGCCAACCCGCACCCGGACGTGCTCGCGGTGTTGCGCGAAGCCGGCGCGCGCCCGGAGGTCTGCTCCTCCGGCGAGCTGCGGGCCGCGCTCGACGCCGGCTGGGCCGGCGGGCAAGTGCTCTACACCGGCCCCGCCAAGCGGGACGCCGAGGTCGCGGCGGCCCTGCGCGCCGGGGTGCGGGAGTTCTCCGTGGACTCCCCGCACGCGATCACCCAGCTCGACCGGCTCGCCGGCGCGGCCGGGGTCCGGGCCCGCTACCTGCTGCGCGTCAACGACGACCAGCCGGTGCCCGGCCAGGGCCTGGCGATGACCGGGGTGCCGTCGCAGTTCGGCGCCGACACCGGCTGGATCCTCGCCGAGCCCGCCCGCTTCGCCGGTGGCGAGCACGCCGAGGCGGCCGGGCTGCACCTGTACATGGGCACCAACCTCACCGAGGTGGCCGACCTGACCGGGCAGTTCCGCCGCGCGCTGGGCACCGCCGCGAAGCTGCGGAAGGCCTTGGCACCGCACGGGGTCCGCTTCCGGACCCTCGACCTCGGCGGCGGGTTCGGCGCGCCGTTCGCGAAGGACGGCACGGCGGTCGAGCTGCCGGGCCTGCGGGAAGAGCTCGAAGCGCTGCTCGGCGAGGAACTGCCGGGCTGGCGCGAGCGGGGCCCGGAAGTCGTGTTCGAATCCGGCCGTTACCTGGTCGGCACGGCGGGCACCCTTGTCACGGCGGTGCTGGACGTCAAGCGCTCGCACGGCAAGGACATCGTCGTGCTGGAGTCGGGCATCAACCACCTCGGCGG
>NZ_JAAGNB010000554.1:0-6057 GCF_010550475.1 Amycolatopsis sp. SID8362 | reverse complement strand
GCCGACGCGCACCGCCGTCACCATGGCGTGCGAGCGGAGGGTCGCCGACCGCCGCAGCCGGTAGCCGACCGCGGGGCGGGGGAGCGGGAGGGTGGCTTCGTCCGGGTTGCCGGCGGCGTCGGCGAACCGGCGGTGGGCGGCGATCAGCGTGGTGGCGAGTTCGGAGCCGGCTTCGTGCCCGGCGTCGTGGACGGCGTTCCAGGCGGCGGAAATGCTCGAGCCGGCGGCGTGCCGCGCTTCCGCGGTGGGGTTGTCGCGGGCGGCTTCGACGGCGGCGACGGCCCGCTGGACTGCGGCCCGTTCGGGCTTGGTCTTGTCGGCGAGGATCCCGGCCATGGAAACGGCCGCCGAGGCGAGGCCGCCGAGCGCCGTGCAGGCGATGATGGCCACGGGATCGGCGCCGGCTTCCGTGGCGACGGTCGCGCCGCCGCAGACGAGTGCGAAGAACAGCGCGCCGGGCGGGCCGAGCCGAAGCGCGTCGACGACGTAGACGGCCAGGACTCCGACGATGGTGACCACAATGATGACCGCCGCTTCGCCGCCGACCTTTCCGGCGAGCGTGCCCAATGCGGCGGCGAGCACGAGGGTGACGGCGGCGGTGAGGACTACGCGGGCGCGTACGCGGTAGGGGCGGCCTTCTCCGTAGAGGACGGCGAAGGCGCCGAAGGTGACGAAGAGCGCGATGTCCGCGTGTCCGGTGAGGACGGTGGCGGCCCCGGGAAGCCCGACCGCGGCGGCGGCCCGGAGCCCGGCACTCCAGCGGCGGCCCGCGGCGGGGAGGGCGAAGAGCAGCGCCCGGGGGTGGGCGATCCGGGGGAGCGGGTCCGGTTGTTCTGGCGGCACGGCCCCATTCCAGCACGGCGTCCGGGCGGTGGCGGGGTGGGAAGGAACACGCGAGGTCGGTCGCGGTGCGGGAGCAGCGGGTTCCCGGCGCGGCTCGGGCTGAGTCTGCCGCGGTTGGGTGGCCGGTGGCGGGTTCTCAGCCGGCACGGGCGGGCTATTCGGTCCAGCCGCCGAGTCCGCTGCGGTCGGTGGCGACCGTTCTCTTCCCGGCGCGGCCCGGGCCCCCGCAACGACATGAATGAGTCATTCACTTCGTCCGGCGAAGTGAATGACTCATTCATGTCATCCGGATCGCGCTCAGGCGGGGAAGAACTCCTCCACCGCCCGGCGCAACGTCGCTCGCACCGTCTCCGCGTCGTCCAGTTCCCCGCCGTGCAAGGCGCCGTCGCGCAGCAGCACCAGCACCCGGGCCGCGTGGCTCGGTTCCGGGTGGCCCAAAGCCGCCGCTTCGGCGCGCAGGACCTCGAAGAACCACTGGCGGTGGTCGTCGATCACCTTCCGGACCTGGGACTCCGGGTCCGGGTACTCCGCGGCCGCGTTGAGGAACTGGCAGCCTCGGAAGTCTTCGCCGCACGTCGCGTCGCCCACCACCGACAGGGCCGCCGCCAGTGCCTCGCGTGGGGGTTTGCCCGCGCGGGCCGCGTCGACCGCCTCGCGAATGCGGTGGCTCGTCTCCGTCAGGTAGGCCGCGACCAGATCGTCTTTCGTCGGGTAGTGCCGGTAGAACGTCGCCCGCGTCACCGACGCCTCCGAGACCAGGCGTTCCACCCCCACCGCGTGGATGCCCTCCGCGTAGAACAGCCGGGACGCGGTCGCGAGCAACCGGTCCTTCGGGTGCACCGAGGCAGACGTCATCCCGCCAGCATAGAGAAAGACTGGTCGTTCTGCCAGATCGGCTACGTCACATTGCGCGACCCAGTGAAGCGGAGCAAAGTTCAGGGGGCAGAAAGACTGATCGTTCTCTCTCAAGGAGCCCGCCATGAGCAAGCCCACCATCGTCCTGGTCCACGGCGCTTTCGCCGACTCCTCCAGCTGGACCGGCGTCGTGTCGAAGCTGCAGGAGAACGGCTATCCGGTCGTCGCGGTGGCGAACCCGCTGCGCGGCCTGGAGTCCGACGCGGCCTACGTCGCGGACGTCGTCAACGGCGTCGAAGGCCCCGTCGTCCTGGCCGGCCACTCCTACGGCGGCGCCCTGATCACCCGCGCCGCCACCGAGACGCCGAACGTCCGCGCCCTGGTCTACATCGCCGCGTTCCAGCCGGACGCGGGGGAGAGCGTCTTCGAGCTGTCCGGCCGCTACCCGGGCGCCAAGCTCGGCCCGGAGACCACCAACGTCCTGGTGCACGACGGCAACCCCGAGCTGTCGATCAAGCCGGAAGACTTCGCCGAGGTCTTCGCCGGCGACGTCCCTGCCGAGACCGCCGCCGTCCTGGCCGTCACCCAGCGGGCGGTCGCCCAGCAGGCGCTCGCCGCGCCGTTCGAGGGCACCCCGGCCTGGTCGAAGCTGCCGTCGTGGACGCTGATCGCCAACCAGGACAACGCCATCCCGGCCGCCGCCCAGGAGTTCATGGCCGAGCGCGCGAAGTCGACGGTCCGCCGGATCGACGCCTCGCACGCCGTCGCGGTGTCGCAGCCCGGCGTCGTCGCCGAGGTGATCCTGGCGGCCGCCGCCGAGTGACGCTCAGGTGATCGGCGGGAGTCCGGCGCGCGCCGTCCGGTACTCCCGCACGATCCGGGCCACGATTTCGGCCGCGGGAAGCACGGAGTCGACCAGGCCGGCCGACTGGCCCGCTTCGAGCTTCCCCTCGGCGACGTCGCCGTGCAGCGCGGCATCGCGCAAGGAAGCAGCCTGGAAAGTCTTGCGCCGCAAGTCTTCTTCGGCGCCGGACGCCTCCAGGGCCAGCATCCGCGCGGTGAACTCGTTGTCCAGCGCGCGGATCACGCCCAGGCCGTGCCCCACCGTGCGGGTGCCGTCCACTCCGGCCGAGACCACGGCGTCCTTGTACGCGGGGTGCACCGAAGCCTCGGCGCTGGCCAGGAACCGCGTGCCGAACTGCGCCGCGCCCGCGCCGAGGGCGAGCACCGCCGCCAAGCCCGCGCCGTCGGCGATCCCGCCGGAGGCGATCACCGGCAGCTCGACCGCCCGGGTCACCGCCCGCACCAGCACCGACGTCGTCACCATCGCGGGCGGCGGGTGGCCGCCCGCCTCGGCGCCGACGACGACCAGGCCGTCGACGCCCGCGTCGGCCGCCTTGACCGCGTGCGAAACCCCGGCCACGACGTGCAGGCAGCGCGTCCCGATCCCGTGGAACCGGTCCAGGTACCGCCGCGGCCCGCCCTGCGACGCGATCAGCACCGGCGGCCGGTGCCGCAGCACGAGTTCGATCACCTCGTCCACGCCCGCGCGGTACAGCGGGAGGTTGACCGCCCACGGCCGGGACGTGCCCGCGGCGACCTCGGTCAGCACCCGGTCCAGGTCGGGCAGCCGCATCGGGCCCGCCGCGACGACGCCGAGGCCGCCCGCGTTCGAAACCGCCACCGGCAGCGCGGAAGACGACGACGCCCACGACATCCCCGCCTGCACGATCGGCAGGTCGATCCCCAGCAGCCCGGTGACGGACGTCGAGATGCGCGTCATGCCCGCTCCAGCAAGGAACGCGCGTGCGCGGCGAGCCGGTTCTTCTGCACCTTCGAACTCGCGGTCATCCCGATCCCCTCGAAGCCTTCGACGATCCGCAGGTGCCGCGGCACCTTGAAGCCCGCCAGCCGTTCGCGCGCCCAGCCCAGCAGCTCCGCCTCGGAGACGCCGGGGCCGGTCACCACGACGAACGCGAACGGCACCTCGACCAGCCGCGCGTCCGGCACGCCGACGACGGCCGCCTGCCGCACCAGCGGGTGCCGGTGCAGGGTGTCCTCGATGTCGGCCGGGGCCACGTTCTCGCCGCCGACGCGGATGATGTCCTTGGTCCGGCCGGTGAAGTGGAAGCGCCCGGTCTCGTCGAGCAGCCCGACGTCGCCGGTGGCGAGCCAGCCGTCGGCGTCGATCGTCTCGGCCGTCTTGACCGGGTCGTCCAGATAGCCGACCATCACGTTCCAGCCGCGCACCAGCACCGCGCCGGGCTCGCCGGGCGCGCAGTCCCGGTCGCCGTCGAAGGCGCGGATCCGCACCTCGACGCCGGGTTGGACGGCCATCGCGCCGGACGCGCGGATCTCCTCGGGCTCCCACCACGCCGACTGCGCGACGTTCGGCGAGGCTTCCGAAAGCCCATACCCCGCAACGCATTCACGCGCGCCCAGCTCGTCGATGACCCGCCGGATCACCGTCGGCGACGCCGCCACCCAGGCCCCGCGCAGGCACAACCGGCGCTGTGCCAGGGAAGGGTGGTTGAGCAGGAGCAGCGCGATCGTGTCGTTGCCGGAGAAGTGCGTGCAGCGCTCGGTTTCCAGCAGCCGCAAGGCTTCTTCGGGCTCGAACTTCGGCATCGTCACCAGCGTCGTGGCGTGCTGGAGCGACGCCAGCACCGACAGCGTGCTGCCGGCGACGTGGAAGAACGGCCGCGCCGAGTGGAACCGGTCGCCGGGGCGCAGGCCCATCCGCGCGCCGGAGAAGAACGCGTCGGCGCACATGCTGCGGTGGGTGAGCAGGACGCCCTTCGGCCGGGACGTGGTGCCGGACGTGTACTGCACCAGCAGGATGTCCTCGGGCGCGCCGGCGGGCGGCGGCACGTCCGAACCGGCGGCGAGGAAGTCCGCCCACGGCGTGGCGAACGGCGGCACGTCGTCGCCGAGCACGATGACCGCCGGGAGGGCCGCGGCGCCGATTTCCCGCAGCATCGCGGCGAAGTCCACATTGAGCACCCGGGACGCGACGAACAGCGTGCGGACGCGGGCGTGTTCGAGGGTGTAGCGGACTTCGCCGGCGGTGAACCGGGTGTTGACCGGCACGGCGACCGCGCCCGCCGCCCCGATCGCCAGGAACAGCGCCACCCAGTCCGGCCCGTTGCCGAGACAGATCCCGACGCGGTCACCCCGCCCGATCCCGGCGGCGGCGAGCCCGGCGCGGACCCGCGAGACGCGGTCGGCCAGCTCGCCGTAGGTGATGCGTTCGGTGTCGGTGACGACGGCTTCGACGTCCGGTGCGAGCAGGGCCGCGCGGGCGAGGGCTTCGTGGGTGGTGAGGGGGCAGGCGGTGCGCAGGTCGGTCATCGCGGGTCTCCGTTCCCGGCGGCGGCGGGCGAGACTCGGTTCGCCAGGTCGCCGTAGGTGATGCGTTCGGAGTCCGGCGCGAGCAGGGCCGCGCGCGCGAGGACCTCGTGCGTGGTGAGCGGGCAGGCGGTGCGCAGGTCGGTCATCGCGGTTCTCCGTTTCCGGCGGTGAAGCGGGCGACGCCGTCGCGCCAGCCGCCGTCGGCGAGGCACTGTTCGATTGCGGCCAGTTCGATGCGGATGCCGCGGTCGAGGTCGGTTTCCGCGCCGAGGTCGACCGCGCGCTTGGTGAGCGAGATGGCCAGCGGCGGCGCCTTCGCGATGCTCGCGGCGGTTTCGTCGCCGGCCGCGGCGAGGGTGTCCGCCGGGACGACGCGGGTGACGACGCCCAGCTCGGCGGCCTCTTCGGCGCCGAGCGCGCGGTTGGTGAACAGCAGCTCCTTGGCCCGGCGCTTGCCGATGGCGCGCTGCAGGCGCTGGGTCGCGCCGACGGTACCCCAGTGCGGCTCGGGAAAGCGGAAGACCGTCCCCGAAGCGGCCAGCGCGAAGTCCGCGGCGAGGGTGATCTCCCCGCCGGAGCCGACGACCGCGCCCTGGACCAGGGCGACGACCGGCACCGGGCACGCCTCGATGGCGGCGTACGCGGCGAACGAGGCGATCCGGCGGCGGCGCACCCACGCGGCGTCCTTGCCGGTGCGTTCCTTGAGGTCGGCGCCCGCGCAGAACACCGGTCCGCGCCCGCTCAGCAGCACCACCCGGACGTCGTCGCCGAGCGACTCGAAGGCCTCCCGCAGCTCGTGGCACATCGGCAGGTCCACGGCGTTGCGTGCCTCGGGCCGGGTCAGCTCGACCCGGGCGATCCCGTCGGTCACGGTCACCCGCACGCGCCCGGTCACCGGATCACCCCCGCGGCCCGCAGGTCCTCGATTTCGGCTGGGCCGAGGCCCAGCCCGGTCAGGACGTCGTCGGTGTCGGCGCCGAGCCGAGGCGGGGTGCCCACCGGCAACGG